>CAZTAI010000298.1:0-2028 GCA_964611555.1 uncultured Chloroflexota bacterium
TCGCCTACTGACCCCGTTTCCCCCGCGGTCGTGCTGCGGCTCAGTTGGCGATGGAGACGTCGATCAGGGACCGACCGGCTCGCACCCGAACGTCGAACCACCGGAAGAATCCCTCTTGGCCCAGCAGATGAAACCCCAACGGCCAGGGGTCGCAGAACCACACCGGGGCCTCCCAACCCAGCTCGTCGCTCAGGGCCAGTCGGACGGTGGCAACACGGGCGGAAGTCACGAACCCGCCGATCGCGATGCTCTCTTCGTCGCTTCCGGTCAGATCGATGCCGATCGCGTCAGCCAGCCAATGCCCGAAGCGATTGTGGAGCGCACCGGTGTCGAGAAGACACAGCTGTGGCGCGCGCGACATCCCTTCGACAATGACTGGGACCGCGGGACGGAGGTAATCCCCGCCTCCCCCCGGCAGTTCTCTGAATCGAAATCTCACAGAGGCGCCATGCCGGTGGCCTCGCTGGAGTCAACCGGAACGCGAAACATCGCATCGGCGTATTGGTTGTGCTGCTCGAGCCACGCCAGAACGGCTTGAGGCGTGCCGGCGGCCACGAGTACCTCCAGACCGCTCTGTGCGACCCATTGGCCCACGTATGGGCGCAGCGCGTCCGCCTCCCTACCGTCGCGCGGTTCACGCCGACCTGGCCCCACCGGCGCAAGGTTGTGACTGCTTCGGCGGCCCACCGTGAAGCCGAGGCGGCTCAGGACTCGTCGGGCCTGGTGGCTGTTGAAGTCGGCTCGGTCGAGCCCGGTGATGAGGCTGATCGCCTGCTTGGGCGGGAACCGCTTCCCGGCCACCACGACGTAGTGGTCGTCAACCGGCTCCGGCAGCTCATGGCTCAAACGCCGCTCCACGTCGATGCTGTCGAGCGCCAGGCGGTTGCCTGCAATGGTCGCCTGTACCTGAGTCATCCTTACTGAATCGTACTCACTGACCCGTCCCCGATTCAACCGGTCACCCCACTCGAGACGGAGGTGAAGCCAAATACTCAAGACTCTGTGTGAAAGTACTCAGTATGATGAGTAATCTGGAACGCATGGAGCGCCACGACTACCGGCGGCCGGCGTTCGACACGCTCCTGCGTCGTCTCGGCGAGCCGCGTCGGTTCATCCAGGTCCTGGCCGGTCCCCGCCAGGTGGGCAAGACGACCGGTGCCCGTCAGGTGCTGGCGGCCCTGGAGACGGCCTCGCACTACGCGTCCGCCGACGATCCTGGCGGCCGTGATCGGGCGTGGCTCGAGGCGCAATGGGACCTCGGCCGACTGCGCGCCGGCGACGGCGGACGGCGCGGTGCCGTGCTCGTGCTCGACGAGGTCCAGAAGCTGCCCGGCTGGTCGGAGGTGGTGAAGCGGCTGTGGGATGAGGACACCGCCAGTGGTATGCGACTTCGCATCGTGCTGTTGGGCTCGTCGCCGCTGCTGGTGCAGGAGGGGCTCAGTGAGAGCCTCGCCGGGCGGTTCGAACTGATCCGAGTGACCCACTGGTCCCTCGCCGAAATGGAGTCAGCGTTCGGCTGGGATGTCGACACCTACGTCATCCACGGCGGTTACCCGGGCTCGGCGGCCATTGTCGGGGACATGGAGCGTTGGCGCTCCTACATCCTCGACTCGTTGGTCGAGACGACCCTGTCGCGCGACATCCTGCTGTCGACGCGCGTGCACAAGCCGGCGCTGCTGCGCCAGATGTTCCGGGTGGCGTGCGACTACAGCGGCCAGGTGTTGTCGTACACGAAGATGCTGAGCCAGCTCCAGGACGCCGGCAACACGACGACGCTCGCCCACTATCTCGACCTGCTCGCCGGGGCCGGGCTCGCGCGCGGGTTGCCGAAGCTCTCGGGGAGCAAGGTACGCCAGCGCGGTTCGAGCCCGAAGCTCCTCGTGCTCAACACCGCGCTGATGACCGCCGCCGCGTCCATGACCGCGGCCGAGGCCCGTCGGGACCGGAGCTTCTTCGGACGGCTTACCGAGACAGCCGTGGGCGCGCATCTCCTGAACACGGCCGAGGGCGCCGATATCGAGGTGAGCT
>CAZTAI010000299.1:0-2025 GCA_964611555.1 uncultured Chloroflexota bacterium
TTCTCGTAGAACGGCTCCAGGACCACGACCTCGTCGCCCGGATCGATGATCGCGAGCAGCGTGGAGATCATCGCCTCGGTCGCGCCGCAGGTGACGGTGAGCATGGTCTCGGGGTCGACCTCCATCGCGTAGAGGTCGCGGTACGTGCGCGCGAGCGCCTGGCGCAGTGAGGGAGCGCCCCACGTGATGGCGTACTGGTTGATGTCAGCGTCGATGGCCCGCTTCGCGGCCTCCTTCACCTCGGCGGGAGCCGGGAAGTTCGGGAAGCCCTGCGCCAGGTTGATGCCGCCGTGCTGCGCGTTGAGTCGGGTCATCTCGCGGATCACCGACTCGGTGAAGCCCACGGTGCGCGACGCGAGGCGGGCGCGCGCGACCTGCATCAGTACCCGGCGCGCACGTCGACGACGTTGAGCAGCGGCTCCCTAGCCTTCCAGCGCCGCAGGTTCTCGAGGAACAGCGCGAGGGTGCGCTCGCGAACGCGCGGCGAGCTGTGCGACGAGTGCGGCGTGGCGATGACGTTCGGCAGCTTCCACCACTCGCTGTCCGGCGGCAGCGGCTCGGTCCACCACGCGTCGATGGCCGCGCCGCCGATGCGCTTCTCGCGGAGCGCCTCGAGGAGCGCGGGCTCGTCGACGATCGCGCCGCGCGCGATGTTCACGATCCAGGCCGATGGCTTCATGCGCGCGATCACCTCGCGCGACACGAGGCCGCGCGTCGCCTGTGTGAGCGGGGCGGTCACGGCGATGAAGTCGGCCTCCGCCGCGACATCGGCCAGCTGCTCGGGCGGCACGACCCGGCTCACCCCGGGGATCCCGCTGAGGTCGAGCCGCCGGCGCACGCCGATGACGTTCATGCCGAGGCCGCGGGCCAGGCGGGCGACCTCGCCGCCGATGCTGCCCATCCCGAGGACGACCAGCGTCGCGTCGCGTAGCTCCGTGTGCGTGTGCTCGCGGTCCCAGCGCGATGCTTCCTGCGCCCGCTGGTAGTCCGGCAGGTGCTTGGCGGCTGAGAGGATCGCGGCGATCACGAACTCCGCGATGGGGATGTCGTAAGCGCCGCTGTTGTTCGTCAGGGTGAAGCCCTCGCGCTGGGTGACCTCCGGGATCAGCAGGCGCTCCACGCCGGCGCTGACCGTGTGGAGCCACCGCAGGTCCGGTGCGCGTGCCAGGAACTCCTTGATCAGATCCGGATGCGGCGCACCGAGAGCGACCTCGGCATCCGCGGCGGTGTCGAAGGGCCCGCGCCGCTCGATGCGGACGACGCGGTCATCGGGCACAGCTCGCTCAAGGTCCTCGGGCATCGATGGGAAGGCGCCGAGCACCGCGATGGTGGTCATCCGCGTTCGATGTTCGCACAGCGGACGGCGGCGGATCCCATACTCGCGCGATGTTCCTGTCCGGAACGCTGCTCAACGTGGCGACCGTCCTCATCGGTGGGCTGCTCGGCACGTTCCTGGGCGACCGGCTTCCGGAGCGCATCCGCGAGGCGACCGTGCGCGGCATCGGGCTGTTCACGCTGGCGATGGGCGCGAAGTTCGCGATCGACACCGACAACCTGCTCTACCCGCTCTTCGCCATCCTCATCGGCGGTGGGCTCGGCGCGTGGCTCGCGCTCCACGCGCGCCTCGAGAGGCTGGGCGAGGCGCTGCAGCGACGGTTCTCCGGATCGCGCGCGGCTGACGCCAAGCCGTCGACCGTGTCGGAGGCGTTCGTCACCGCGTCGATCGTCTTCTGCGTCGGCCCGCTCACGTTCCTCGGAGCGATACAGAACGGTCTGACCGGCGACGCGACCCTCCTCACCATTAAGAGCGTGCTCGACGGCTTCACCGCGGTCGCACTCGCGGCGACGCTCGGCTGGGGCGTGCTGCTCACCATCGCGGTGATCCTCGTCTACCAGGGCGGCCTCGCCGCCGGCGCGTCCGTCCTGGCGGGGCTCCTGTCGGACCCGCAGCTCCGGGAGATGAACGCGGTCGGCGGCCTGCTCATACTTGGCGTCGGACTGAAGCTGCTCCGCGTGCGCGACGTC
>CAZTAI010000300.1:0-2019 GCA_964611555.1 uncultured Chloroflexota bacterium
GCGACTCGCTGCGGTCGGTCCAACCTTTGTCGGGGAGTGCGTACCTCGCCAATGCGAGGTCTTTCACCGAGCAGCAGACGATCATCAGCGGCGCGTTGAAGAGATCGGGCCACCCTCCCTCGCGCTTCGGGTTCACGACGTCCCAGAAGCGCACGACCTCGTCTTTGCCATCAAAGACCAGGAACTGGAAGGGCTGACTGAACCCGGCCGAAGGTGCCTTCTGGGCGTTGGCCAGGATCCGTTCCACAGTCTCGCGCGGGATCTCGCGGTCCTCGAAGCTGCGGACCATCTTCCGTTTGCGGATGACGTCCTGGAACTCCACGCGTGGCACGATAGCCCGACGTGCCCATCAGCGACCGCCTCCCATCTCGCGTGACGATCGTCGAGGTCGCGCCGCGCGACGGTCTTCAGGCCGAGGAGCGGATCGTGCCCGCCGCCGCGAAGGTCGCGTTCATCGAGCGGCTCGCCGACGCGGGGCACCGGGTCATCGAGGCCACGAGCTTTGTCTCCCCGAAGGCCGTGCCGCAGCTGGCAGACGCGGAGGAGGTCGCGGCGCGTCTCCCGCGCCGGGACGGCCTGCGCTGCGTGGCGTTCGTCCCCAACCAGCGCGGCCTCGAGCGAGCTCTCGCGGCTGGCCTGACCAGCGTCGCCTTCTTCACCTCGGCGACCGAGACCTACTCGGTCAAGAACGTCGGGCGTACGCGCGCCGAAGTGCTGGAGCAGCTCAGCGGACTGGTCGCTACGGCCAAGGGAGCAGGAGCGCGGGTCCGGGCGTATCTCGCGATGGCCATCGCCGATCCGTGGGAAGGACCGGTCCCGCTCGACACCTCGGTCGAGGCAGCGCGCCGGCTCCTCGAGCTCGGCATCGACGAGCTCGCGATCGGCGACACACTCGGCAGCGGCACGCCGGGGCAAGTGCAGGATCTGATCGGCGGGATCCTCGACGCGGGAGCCCCAGCGGAGCGCCTTGCCGTCCACTTCCACGACACGTACGGGCAGGCCCTGGCCAACGTGCTGGCAGCGATGGAGCTCGGCGTCACCACCATCGACGCCAGCGCCGGCGGCATCGGCGGCTCGCCGTTCGCGAAGGAGGCGGCGGGGAACCTCGCGACCGAGGATCTGGTGTGGATGCTCGACGGTCTCGGCATCGAGAGCGGCGTCGACGCCGTGAAAGTGGCCGAGACCGCGACCTGGATGTGCGGCCTGCTGGGCCGCGAGCCCCCCGGCCGCGCGACACGCGCCCTCGCCGGAGGGCGGCCCTCGTGACGACGTCCCGCAGCAGGATGCGGTGAGTGTGCGCGCGGTCGCGATCGGTGCGGCGACCATCGTTGCGATCGCGGTAGTGCCAGGGCTGTTCGGTCAGCTGCAGCGATCGTTCCTCTACTTCCCGCTCTCGCAGGAGCCTCCGCCGGTCGCGTCGGTCCTCCCTGGCGCCGAGGACATCCGGTTCACGACAGCCGATGGCATCGACCTGCGGGGTTGGTACCGCGCGGCGCCGTCCGGCGGCCCGACGGTCCTCGTGATGAACGGGAACGCCGGCGATCGCTCCCACCGTGCGCCGCTCGCGACCGCGCTTAGCGAGTTTGGCTTCGGCGTTCTGCTCTTCGACTATCGCGGGTACGCGGGCAACGCGGGCACGCCGACCGAGGACGGTCTCGTGGCCGACGCGCGGGCCGCGCTCGAAGCCCTCATCGCGCGAGGCGCGGATCCGACCAAGATCGCGTACTTCGGCGAGTCGCTCGGCGCCGCCGTGGCGATCCAGCTCGCGGCGGAACGCGCGCCGCTCGCGCTGATCCTTCGATCCCCGTTCACCTCGCTCGAGGAAATGGCGAAGCTGCACTATCCGTGGCTTCCGGTAGGGCCGCTACTCGTCGAGCGCTACGACTCGATCGGACGGATCGCCGACGTACACGCCCCGGTCCTCGTGATCGCGGGGAGCGCCGACAGCATCGTGCCGATCGACCACTCCCGCCGCCTGTACGACGCCGCGATCGAGCCGAAGCGGTTCGTCGAGATCGC
>CAZTAI010000301.1:0-2018 GCA_964611555.1 uncultured Chloroflexota bacterium
ATGCGGCTCATCGTCGACCTCGGCGGCCACCCGCAGGCAATCTCGGACAGCGTGGCCGTGTACGCACCGAGTTCTGGCGACCAGGTGAGACGTACCTTCACGCTCACCGGTACGGCGCGAGCGTTCGAGGCGCACGTCGCTTGGCGCGTGAAGGACGCCAGCCAGAAGGAGGTCGCGACCGGGTTCGTCACCGCAAGCCTGGGCACGAGCCCCGTTTGGGGCACGTTCTCGACCGAGGTGAAGATCCCGGACAGCGTGAGCGGACTCGTGACGCTCGAGGTCTTCTGGCCGAGCCCGCGCGACGGCGCCGACGTGGGTATGGTCGCCGTCCAGGTCCGCGTGCAGTAGGTCTAGGGGCCGTCGTCCTCCGGGACGTCGGCAAGGTCCCGGCCGCCGACCGCCGTCGCGAGCACGCCGTTGACGAACTTCGCCGAGGCCTCCGAGCCGAACAGCTTCGCCAGCTCGACCGCCTCGTCGATGATCACGCTCGCCGGCGCATCGCCCGCGTAGCGCAGCTCGTAGAGCGCGATCCGCAGGACGTTGCGGTCGATCTTCGCCATCTGTTCGATCGGGAACTCTGGCGCCAGCGTGCCGATCTCCTCATCGAGCTCGTGGCGGTGCTCGATCACACCCTCGACGATCTGCCACGAGAAGCTTCCCGCTTCATCGTTGAGACCCGCCCTGAAGACACCACGCTCCCAGGTCGAGCGCGGGTCGTTGCGGCTCATGTCGATCTCGAACAGCGTCTGGAGGGCCAGCTTGCGCGCGGGATGCCGGCCACCTCGGGGCTCCCGCTGGCGCGGGAACGGTCGGCCTCTGTCCGTCACGCGGTGGCCGCCGAAGCGCCGGCGCGGATCACACCGATGAGGTCCGAGGCGATGGCCTTCTCGGCGACGTCGATCGCGAGCTTCAGCATGCGCGCCCGCGCCCGGCCGTGCGTGACTACCGAGACGCCCGCAACGCCCAGGAGCGGAGCGGAGACGTAGGGCTCGTAGTCCATGCGCGCCCGGAACCGCTTGATGCCCGGCATCGCGACGACCGCGGCGACCTTGCCGAGCACGCCGCCGAAAATGTCGCGCTTGATGCCCTCGCTGACGACATCCTGCACACCCTCCATGGCCTTGGCGACGGTGTTCCCGGTGAAGCCGTCGGTCACGACGATGTCCGTCGTGCCACGCAGGATGTCGCGGCCCTCGACGTTGCCGAAGAAGTTCAGATCCGACGCCGCGGACAGCAGCGCGAAAGCCTCGAGCTGCAGCCGTCCGCCCTTCTCCGGCTCCTCGCCGACGTTCAGCAGACCGACGCTCGGGCGCTCCAGCCCGTGGACCCGCTCGAGGAAGCGCGAGGCCATGCGCGCGTAGTCGAGGACGTTCTGCGCGGTCGCGTCCATCGTCGCGCCGGCATCGATGAGGCACGCCGGCCGTTGCTTCGTGGTCGGGAGCATCCCGCAGAGCGCCGGCCGGTCGATGCCACGGATGCGGCCGATGATCAGGAGCGCGGCGGCCATGGTCGCGCCGGTGTTGCCCGCGGACACGACCCCGTCCGCCTTCCCGTCCTTCACCAGCTGCGTCGCGACGCCGATCGACGTGTCGGCCCGGCGCCGCAGCGCGGCGCTGGGGTGCTCCCCCATGCCGACGACCTCGCGCGCGTCGACCACGGAGATGCCCGGCGTCTCCGCTCGGAGAAGCTTTCGCACCTCGCCTTCGCGGCCGACGAGGACAAGCTCGGCCGGACCGCCCGATGCCCGGTACAGCAAGGCGCCCCGGACTATCTCGTCCGGGGCGTGATCGCCGCCCATCGCGTCGATAGCGATGCGCATCAGCGGGATGCTAGGTGGTGCCAGCCTGCCTCTTGGCCCGGATCTTGATCACCTGGCGGCCGCGGAATGTGCCGCAGCGGGGGCAGGCAACGTGCGGACGCTTCAGCGCCCGGCATTGTGGGCACGGGCTGAGGTTGACCGCGGACAGCGCCAGGTGACTCCGGCGCATGCCCTGGTTGGCGTGCGAGATCTTCTTCTT
>CAZTAI010000302.1:0-2015 GCA_964611555.1 uncultured Chloroflexota bacterium
GCGCGCCGCATCCAACGACGGACCGGTCCGCGTGACGCCCCAGTCGGGCAGGCCGATGCCGGCCCTCGCGACCTGCGCCTCGACGGCGGCCGCGATGGCGATCGCGCGCTCGGCCCCACCCTGCTCGGCGGTCGCCGCCGCGAAAAAGAGGAGCGCGAACAGGAGCGAGAAACGATCGCCCAGGGCGCCGAGCAGGACGACCGCTTCCCGGAGATGCTCCGCCGCACGGCGCGGGTCGCCCTCGCCGAGGGAGAACAGGCCGAGGATGGCGTGCGCCTGTGCCGTCGCCCAGAGCCGGCCTGACGTGCGCGCTTCCGTGAGCACCTCGTCGGCCATCGCCCGAGCACCGGCAAGATCGCCGGCAAAGCGCGCGTTCAAGGCGAGGTGGATGCGCGTCGCGTCGAAGGTGAAGATGCGGCCGCTCGCGCGCGCGAGCTCCTTGGCTTCGCGGAAGAGGGCCAGACCCTCCGCCGGTCCGCGATCCACCATGGTCAGGTCGCCGAGCCAGTGCAGCGCATCGGCGACGAGGCCATCTTCATGGAGCTCGCGGCCCAGTGCGACGGCCTCCTCGAGCCAGCGGCGGCCGGTCACGACGTCCTTCTGCGGGAAGGCGATCATTCCTCCCGTGCGGAGCGCGCGGACACGCGCCGTCGTCCGCGCTGACGACCCGGGCAGCGCGAGGATGCGGTCGATCCATGACCGTCCCTCCGCTGCGTAGCCCCGGATCCACCAGAAGAGACCGATGGCCGAGGCCATCCCGGCCGCGCGCTCGAAGTCGTTCCGTTCGATGTACCAGGCGAGCGCGGCTCGGACGTTCTCGCGCTCCTGTTCCAAAGAACGGATGGCCGTAACGGCGTCCGCCGTTTCGAGCTGTCGCTCCGTGGCGACGACGAAGCGAAAGAAGTGATCGGCGTGCGCGGCATGGATGGTGTCCGCCTCGCCGCTGGTGTGAAGCTGTTCCTCGGCGAACTCGCGCATCGTCTGGAGCATGCCGAAGCGCGTGGCTCCGTCGAGCTCGCTCCGTCGCAGCAGACTCTGGCCGACGAGCGAGTCCAGGACGTCGACGAGCGCGGGCGAAGGGGTCGCGCACACCGCTTCGGCCGCGGCAGTCGAACATCCGCCCGCGAATGCCGCGAGGCGGCGGAACACGAGCTGTTCCGTGGGCTGCAGCAGCTCGTAGCTCCACGCGATGGTGTCCCGCAGCGTTCGGTGCCTCGCTGGCGCGTCTCGCGCGCCGCTCGTCAGAGCGCCCAGACGCTGATCGAGCCGGGCAGCGAGCTCCTGCGGCGAGAGAGCGCGGATCCGGGCGGCCGCGAGCTCGATGGCCAGCGGAAGCCCATCGAGTCGGGCGCAGATCGAGGCGATCGCCGCGGCGTTCGTCGGATCGAGGGTCAGATCGGGGCGCAACGCGCGCGCCCGGTCCATGAACAGCGCCACTGACTCGAATTCCGCGAGCTGCGCCAACGGCGGCAGGCTGCTGGGATCCGGAGCGGACAGCGGTTCGACCGCGAGCTCGCGCTCCCCGGAGACCCGGAGCGCGGATCGGCTCGTCACCAGAACGCTCAGATGCCGGCAGGCCGCCACCAGCTCCGCGACCGCCGGGGCGGCGTCGATGACCTGCTCGAAATTGTCGAGGACGAGCAGACGATGCGCGTCTTGCAGCTCGGCGACGAGGCTGTCAAAGATCGGGCGACTCGCCGTCTCGTGCACCGCAAGGGTCCGCGCGATCGTCGACAGCACCAGGCCCGCGTCTCGCAGCGAGACGAGCGGGACGAAGACCGCGCCGTCATCGAACCTCTCCGCTGCGCGCGACCCGAGCTCGATGGCGAGACGCGACTTTCCGGTCCCACCCGGGCCGACGAGCGTGAGGAGGCGAGTTTTCTTGAGCACTTCTTCGATCTGTCCGAGCTCTCGCTCGCGCCCGACGAAGCTGGTCACCTGCGCTGGGAAGTTGCGCAGGGGAGCACCCATGGTGCGGAGCGGTGGGAACGCGTCGGGCAGTCGCTCGATGACGA
>CAZTAI010000303.1:0-2006 GCA_964611555.1 uncultured Chloroflexota bacterium
GGCGGCGCGGCCGTCGGGCTCGCCTACGGTTCGGGGGCCGCGAAAGGTGCCGCGGCGCTCGGCGCTCAGGGCGCGAAGCGCGTCGTGGTGCTGGGTGACGAGGATCGTCCCGCGATCACCTTCGCCGGTGCGGCGGCCGCCGCCGTGGGTGCGTCCGCGTCCCTGGCCCTGCTGGCGCCTGCCACGCCGAACGGCCGCGACCTCGCCGCCGCGCTGGTTGGCCTGCTCGACCTCCCGGCCTTCGGACCCGTGCGCGCCGCGCGCATCGTCGATGGCGCGGTCGAGACGGAGCAGGCGACGCTCCAGGGATCGGTCATCACCACGTCGCGCCCGGTCGACGGCGCGCCCACCCCGTCGGTGGTGGTCGTGCTGCCGAACACCTTCACCCCGGCCGAGGGCGGCACGGGGACCGCGGAGGTGACCACCGGCGCCGAGGGCGGCGACTCGCCGCTTGCGCGCGCGAAGGTCGTCGAGAGCCACGAGGCCGACGCGCGGGTCGCGAACCTCGACGAGGCAACCGTCATCGTGGCGGGCGGCCGTGGCGTCGGCGGTGAGGATGGATTTGCGCTCCTGCGCGACCTCGCGGAAGTGCTGGGCGGCGCCGTCGGGGCCTCGCGCGCCGCCGCCGACGCGGGCTGGATCGCTTACCAGCTCCAGATCGGCCAGACAGGAAAGGTCGTCAAGCCGCAGCTGTATATCGGTGCGGGGATCAGCGGCGCCATCCAGCACAAGGTGGGGATGCAGACCGCGGAGCACGTGGTCGCCATCAACCGCGATCCGGATGCGCCGATTGGCGAGTTCGCCGACCTGTACGTCGTGGGCGACCTGTTCCAGATCGTGCCGGCGCTCACCGAGGAGATCCGCCGCCGCAAGGCCCGCACGTAGCCGCCAGGCGATCGCCTGGCGCGCACTGTCACGCATGCGGCGTGGGATCGCGGAGCACGTTGGCACGCGGACGGTCTGACAGCGGACCACCTCGGGTGCCGCCCGTGGCACATCTTGTGGTATGGTCCGGCTCGGTACCACCGCTGGTGTAGCACCTGGCACGGACGAACCGGAGGCGGCATGCGCTGTCCACGTTGCGAAGAGACCGGGACGCGGGTCATCGACTCACGCGACCTCGAGGCGGGGAGCACCATCCGTCGCCGTCGCGAGTGCGAGGCGTGTGGGTATCGGTTCACGACCTATGAGCGTCCCGAGGGGGCGCGCCTGGCGATCGTCAAGCGCGACGGCAGCCGGCAGGACTTCGATCGCGAGAAGCTGCGCGCAGGCCTTCTCAAGGCGCTCCAGAAGCGCCCGGTGACGCTGGACCGCGTCGAGGCCGCGGTCGACAGCATCGAGGCCCAGCTGCGGTCGCGGGGCGACGCGGAGGTTCCATCGACGGACGTCGGGAGGCTTGCCACCGATGCCCTGCGGGAGCTCGATCAGCTGGCCTACATCCGGTTCGCATCGGTCTATCACGCCTACGACGACATCGAGACGCTCCAGCGCGAGGTGGATCTGCTCATCCGAGGGCGTCCCGAATCGTAAGATCGTCGGACGCATGATCCTGTCCGACCGCGACATCCGCGCCGAGCTCGAGGCCGGCCGCATCGTCATCGACCCGTTCACGCCGGAGGCCGTCCAGCCGTCGAGCGTGGACCTGCACCTCGGCAACCGCTTCCGCGTCTTCCGCAACAACCGCACGGCGGTGATCGACCCGCGCGAGGATCAGCCTGAGCTGACCGAGCTCGTCGAGATCGTCGGAGACGAGCCGTTCATCCTGCACCCCGGCGAGTTCGTGCTCGGCGCGACCTTCGAGCGAGTGGCGCTGCCCGACGACCTGGTGGCCAGGCTCGAGGGGAAGTCGAGTCTTGGTCGCCTTGGCCTGCTGATCCATTCCACGGCGGGGTACGTGGACCCCGGCTGGGAGGGAACGCTGACCCTCGAGCTGTCGAACGTCGCCAACCTGCCGATCAAGCTGTACGACGGGATGAAGATCGGCCAGATCAGCTTCCAGCGCCTGA
>CAZTAI010000304.1:0-2001 GCA_964611555.1 uncultured Chloroflexota bacterium
CGACGAGTGCCAGCGCGCGAAGCAGTGGTGCGGCCTCGCCGAGCGCCGCGTGGGCGACCAGCAGGCCGTCGGCGACCGCGAAGTAGTCCTCGGCGAACCCCGGGGTGTGCGAGCGGCCACCGCGCGAGGTGCGCCACAGCCGGTCGCCGTCGCGGACAAGGTGACGCTCGATGAACTCGACGAGCCGCCGGGTGGCATCGGCGTAGCGCGGCTCGCGAAGGACGAGCGCAGCGTGCGCGAACGCGCGCAGCGCGAGGCCATTCCACGCGGCGAGCTGCTTGTCGTCGCGCGCCGGCCGGACGCGCGCCGCGCGTGCCGCCAGGAGCGCAACGCGGCCCCGTTCCACGACATCGGCTGAGACCTCGCTCGGTCCGGGCCGATGGAGGACATTGACGCCCTCCCAGTTCCCGGTGGGCAGCACCCCCCAGTGCGCCGCGAGAGACGCGCGCTGCGGCGCGTCGAGCCCGGCCTCGGCGAGGACGGAGTCGAGCTCGGCGTGGCGCCAGACGTAGAAGCGTCCCTCCTCGCCCTCGCTGTCCGCGTCGAGGGCGGAGGCGAAGCCGCCGTCATCGGTCGCAAGCTCGGCGAGCATGAAGTCGAGCGTGGACCGCGCGACATCGGCGTAGCGCTGGGTGCCGGTGGCGCGGTAGCCCTCGAGGTACGCGTGCGCCAGCAGCGCGTTGTCGTAGAGCATCTTCTCGAAGTGCGGGACGAGCCAGTGCGCATCGGTGCTGTAGCGGGCGAAGCCCCCGGCGAGCTGGTCGTGGATGCCGCCATCAGCCATGGCGTCCAGCGTGCGCGTCACCATCCGCAGCGTCTGCGTGTCACCCGAGCGCCGCCAGGCGCGCAACAGGAACTCCAGGGTCATCGGCGGAGGGAACTTCGGGGCGCCGCCGAAGCCCCCGTGCGCCTCGTCGAACGACGCCGCCAGGCGCACCGCCGCGCTCTCCAGCTGACGGCGCTCCGGATCAAGGTCGCCGGCGGGCACGGTGAGCTGCGATTGGATGTGGGATGCGAGCATGCTCGCCTGCTGGTCCACCTCGTCGCGGCGCGTGCGGTAGGCATCGGCCACCGAGGTAAGCACGCGCGGGAACCCCGGCATGCCGTGCCGGTCCTCCGGCGGGAAGTACGTGCCGCCGAAGAAGGGCCGCAGGTCGGGGGTCAGGAAGACGCTCATCGGCCATCCGCCTGAGCCGGTCATGGCCTGCACCGCCGCCATGTAGACGTCATCGAGGTCGGGGCGCTCCTCGCGGTCGACCTTGATGCTCACGAAGTGCTCGTTCATGAGCGCCGCGATCTCGGCGTTCTCGAACGACTCGCGCTCCATGACGTGGCACCAGTGACACGCCGAGTAGCCGATGGACAGGAAGATCGGGCGATCCTCGCGGCGGGCCCGCTCGAGCGCCTCGGGGCCCCACGGGTACCAGTCCACCGGGTTGTGGGCGTGCTGGAGCAGGTAGGGGCTCGTCTCGGCACCCAGGCGGTTCACCGCGCGCGCCTCGGCATCGGTCATGCGTTCGCGGCGGGTCGCGCGTCGCCGACGAACTGCTCGCGATACAGCTGCGCGTAGAGGCCCTCCTGGCGCAACAGCTCGGTATGCGTGCCGCGCTCGACGATGCGGCCGCGGGCCATGACCAGGATCTGGTCGGCGCGCAGGATGGTCGACAGGCGGTGGGCGATGGCGATCGTCGTTCGCCCCTCCATCAGGCGCTGCAACGCGGCCTGGATGAGCCGCTCGCTGACGGTGTCGAGCGCCGATGTGGCCTCGTCCAGGATCAGGACGCGCGGATCCTTGAGCAAGACGCGCGCGATCGCCACGCGCTGCTTCTCGCCGCCCGACAGCTTGTATCCACGCTCTCCGACCACGGTGTCGTACGCATCGGGCAGCTCCATGATGCGCTCGTGAATGGCGGCCGCCTGTGCTGCCTCGGTTATCTCCTCCATGGTGGCGTCCGGCTTGGCGTAGCGCAGGTTGGCGAGGATCGTGTCGTGGAACAGGTA
>CAZTAI010000305.1:0-2000 GCA_964611555.1 uncultured Chloroflexota bacterium
GGGCGTCGGCGTCGGGACGGCCGCGGGCGCACCGCAGGCCGCCAGCAGTACAGCCCAGGCCAGCGCCAGCCTCATCGCTGCTGGAACGTACGCTCGGCGGGGACGGTTCCGCGAGGCCGCACCAAGGGCGCCGCGGGGCCGCGGACTCACCGAACCAGAGGCAGGAGGAGGTTGACGGAGCCCCCAGCCGGTCGCTACTTTCTCTGGCGTCATGTCGGAGAAGCACCATTTCGCGACATCACAGGGGACAGAGACCCTAGGCGCGCTCCAGGAACTGATCTTCGAGTATCTGGAAGACCTCGAGATAAACGGACGCTCAGACCTGACGTCGAAGCGATATGGCGGCGCTCTGCGTACGTTCGCGGATTGGTTGTCGTTCCAAGTCCATCGAGCCGTGACGGAACTCAAGATCGAAGACATCACTGAGGAGCGCCTCCGACTCTACCGACTGTTCCTGGCACGGCGGCGTGACAAGCGCTCGGGTCGGCCACTCGTGGCAGCGACCCGCAACGGGCATCAGATCGCGCTCCGGCAGTTCCTGACCTACTGCGCGCGTCGTCGTCGGCTAGACGTTCCGGACCCGAAAGAGTCGCTGCCCCTCGCGCGGGAGCGCGACAAGGAGATCCGTCACCTCGCTAGGGATGAGTTCAAGCGCATGCTCGAGGCGGTCGACCTCTCGAAGCCGAACGGGCTCCGCGACCGCACGATCATCGAGGCCCTGTTCGGGTCGGGCGTGCGCGTCTCTGAGCTTGCCTCGCTCACGATCCGCCAGGTGGACCTCGAGCGGCGCGAGATCGAGGTCATTGGCAAAGGGGGCAAGTCGCGTCTCGTCGTCCTCACGGAGGAAGCGGCCGGCTGGGTGCGGCGGTACCTCGAGCAGCGGACCGATGACCACCCGGCCCTGTTCGTAGGGACGAGCCGGCTCGGCCTCGGCAAGCTCGGCGTCCGCCAGATCGAGCGCATCGTCGGTGCGGCGGCGCGCCGCGCCGGGCTTCCGTTCGCGGTCTCGCCACATTGGCTGCGGCACTCGCGGCTCACGGTGGTCGCCCGGCACGCAGGCGTGCATGCGGCGCAGCGGATCGCGGGCCACGCCAGCCTCCAGACGACCGCGCGATACCTTCACGTCTCAGACGCGCAGCTCAAGGCGCTATACGACCAAGCGGAGAAGGCGGACCGTTCGGGGACCTAGCCGCTACTTCACGCCGACGGACAGGCCCGGAATCAGCGCGCGCGGGAGCCTCGACAGTCGGAGCAGACGGCAGCCGTCCGACCATGGATCTGCTGCCTCGCGGGTCGCGGGCCAGCGTCTTCCCCGCAGAGAGCGCATGAGTAGGACCTCGCCGGGACGGCTAGCTCAGGAATGGCAGGGGCCGGGCGTAGGAGGTAGTCGATAGCGGCGCGCAGGAGATGCGGATCGTCGCGTAGACCGCCGATCCCGATGTTGCATGGGTCGCAGAGGATGCCGCGTATGGCGCCGGTCTCATGGTCGTGGTCCACTCCAAGAGCGACGCCGCCGTTCTCAGTCCTCCCGCATATCGCGCAGCGTCCACCCTGGCTGGCAAGAAGGAACTCGTACTGCTCAACGGACAGGCCATACAGTTTTCTCCGGAACCCACGCTTGGACCACTCGTGCTGGCATGCTCGGCACTTCCGCGCGCCAGAAGGCGTGATGTATGAGTTCTCAGGGCTGTACTCGTGACCTCTCGGGCAATGGGTCACGCGCCGGCGATGTAGATCCGGACCCTCCCGCGAGAGACGAGGTCGCCCTCTGGCCATCAACGCATGATCGGACGTTGGATGTCCGACCCGCAATAGGACGTACGGCCTATACGTTTTCGGAAGGATCGTTCTTAGCGAACGGTCTACTTATCGCTACTAGTTACTTCGCCTCGACCTGTCCGAGCATCGTCGTGTGGAACTGGCAGTAATAGGTGTACACGCCGGCCTTGTCGAAGGTGAACGTGAACTCGCCGAACCCGGGGCTGAGCGTGCGATCGAAC
>CAZTAI010000306.1:0-1973 GCA_964611555.1 uncultured Chloroflexota bacterium
CTGCGGCCCCGGCCATCGCGAAGGAGCCGGAGCGGCTGCCCGCGGATGAGCCGGCCCAGGCCGATGCTGACGCCGAGCCGGAGGCCGCCACCGAGCCCGTGCGCGCGGTCGCCCCGTCCACGTTCCCGCGCGTGGGTCGCAGCGAGGGTCCCGAGTCGCAGATCGTGCGCTTCCTCCTGGCGCAGGCGATCCGGGAGCGCGCCGCCGACATCCACATCGAGCCGCTCGCCGACCGGCTCCGCATCCGCTTCCGCGTCGAGGGCTCGCTGCGCGAGGTGAACCAGCTGCCCCGCGACATGGCCGCCGCCGTCGCCGCGCGCGTCCGCTCGCTCGCCGGCATGGGGCCGGACGAGCGTGAGGGCCGCCTCGCCGTGCGTGACGAGTCGCGCGAAGCGACCTTCGACGTCAGCGCGGTGCCAACGCTGTACGGGGAGAAGATGGTCCTGCGGGTCCTCGAGCATCAGACGTCCGCGCCCGACCTCGACGGCCTGGGCATGGAGGCCGGCACGCTCGAGCGCTGGCGCGAGATCCTCCGCTCCCCGTACGGGCTGCTGCTGATCGCGGGCATGCCGGGGATGGGGAAGACCACGACGCTGTACGCGTCCGCCCGCGAGCTCCCGGCCAACACCCGTGACATCACAACGGTCGAGGATCCGGTCGCCTACGCCCTCGAAGGCGTGAACCAGGTGCCGGTCGACCGTGGCTCGACGTTCGCGGCAACGCTCCGCGCCGTCCTGGCGCAGGAGCCCGACATGGTCCTGGTGGGCGAGCTGCGCGACGGCGAGACGACCGAGATCGCGATGAACGCGGCTCTGGCCGGCCGCCTGATGCTGAGCACGATCCAGGCGCCCGACGCGCTCAGCGCTGCCTACCGCTGCATCGGCCTCGGTACCGACCCGTACCTCGTGTCGGCGAGCCTCGCCGCCGTCCTGGCGCAGCTGCTCGTCCCGCGGCTCTGCGAGCACTGCCGGGTGCCGACCACGCCTGCCATGATCGAGTCGGCGCTGCTGCGTCAGGCCGACCTTCCGTCCGATCGGGTCTACGGCGCGCGCGGCTGCAGCCGCTGCGGCGGCACCGGCTACCGCGGCCGGCTCGGGATCTTCGAGCTCCTCATGCCGAACGACGAGCTGCGCGCGGCCATCGAGCGCAACGCGCCGATCGAAGAGGCGCGCGAGATCACGCAGCGCAGCGGTGTGGTCACCCTTCGCACCGCGGGACTGCGTCTGGTGAGCGAGGGCCTCACCACGACGCAGGAGCTCATGACGCGCCTCCCGGCGAGCGGGTAGGGCCGGATGCTCGATCTCCTCGAGACGATCGCCGGCGCCGTGGTCCTGGCCGCGTACTTTGGCGTCGCCGTCGTACTGCCGGCCGGGGTCGTCGTCCTCTTCGTCGCGCTCATCGGTACGCTCATCCGTACCGGTCTCGACGTGCTGGTCGGCCTGGTGCCGGCTCGCGTGCGCGAGATCGCTCTGGTCGCGCGTATCGGGCGCGCCGTTCGCGGCGCGCTCATCTGGTCCGTCGGAACGCTGCTCTTCCTGGCGCTGGTCGGGACCTCGAGCACGGTCCCCGGCCCGAACATCTTCGTGTCCGGCTTCGCGCAGATGGTCGTCACGCTCTCCGCGATCCAGGACATCGTCGCGCAGTGGTTCACCGGCGAGCAGCTGAACGACATGCTCGTCGTCCTCGTACCGACGGCGGGCGCGTCACCGATCACATCGCTTCGCGACTTCCAGGTCATGGTCGCCGTCCACTGGCACGAGACGCTGCAGCCGGGCGTGACCACGCTCGCGTTCCGCTGGACCTTCGCTGCCTTCGCGACGTCGATCGCGGGGATCTACGTCGTGTTCGAGCCGCTGCGCGCCGTCCGGAAGCGGCTGGCGCTGGTCATCGCCCCGCCGTCGCAGCAGGTCACGCTGACCGAAGGCTCCCTCGAGCGACAGGCCGAGATGATCGCTCAGGCGCTGGCGCGTGCC
>CAZTAI010000307.1:0-1972 GCA_964611555.1 uncultured Chloroflexota bacterium
ATCAAGGCCTTGGACAAGGTCAAGGGGGTCGAGGGCGATGAGCTCACCGGCGTGAACATCCTGCGGCGCGCCCTCGAGGAGCCCTTCCGCCAGCTGGTCGCGAACGCGGGCCAGGATGGCTCGGTCATGCTCGATGGCATCCGCCGCAAGCAGGCGGAGACCAAGTCGAACGTCTGGGGCTACGAGGTCATCAAGAACGAGATCGTCGACCTCACCAAGGCGGGCGTCATCGACCCCGCGAAGGTGGTCCGCTCGGCGGTCGAGAACGCGGTGTCCATCGCGGCCATGATCCTCACCACCGAGGCGCTCATCACGGACCTTCCTGAGAAGGACAAGGCTCCCGCGATGGGTGGTGGCGGCGGGATGGACTACTAACCCCGACCCGCAAAGAGCGAACTGGAGAGCCCCGCTGAGAAAGCGGGGCTCTCCCGTTCACGAGTACCGTGGAGCTCGGCAGTGCCCTCATTTAGCGGATTTCGCGGTTATCGGGGCGCTTGCTGGGGACCAAATGATTCTGCTATTCTGCCAGCATAATGGCAAAGCAAATGAAGCTACTCCCGTTTACCGCCGAGCCCGATTTGCTTGCGGTCGCGCGCGATTTGGACGCTCTCAGCGCCCAACTCGACGCGCGCGGCCCGCTGGTCATCGGCTGGGAAGGGCAATTGCGCCGCGATCTCCAGGCGCTGGCCAT
Source organism: uncultured Chloroflexota bacterium (assembly GCA_964611555.1). Lineage (GTDB taxonomy): Bacteria > Chloroflexota > Limnocylindria > P2-11E > P2-11E > GWC2-70-10. Next base: position 692 of record CAZTAI010000307.1, read on the forward strand.
CCACGCCTCCGTGGCCATGGAGGGGGTACCGGTCACAGTCGAGGAGGTGCGGCGAATCCTAGCCGGTGACCGTCCGCAGTCGGTGACGACAGAGGCTGCCGAGTTTGTCGAGGGATATCGAGACGCGATGGTCTATGTCCAAACGCGAGCGGACGATCCGGTGTTTGAGTGGTCGCCTGAACTTCTGAAGGCGATTCATCACAACGTCCTTGCGGGTCGGCGCGATCTAGGCGCAGGTCGATACGGCGCCGCGCGCACCCTGAGAAACGACGCGACGGGCGATCTCGTCTACACCCCTCCACAGGACGACGTGGACAAATGGGTGGAGCTGATATGTGGCCAGATGAACGCGTGGGATCGCCTGGAAACCCCGCCACACATTGCCCTACGCTCCGCATGGCTCCATGTGGCGTTCGCGGCGGTTCATCCCTTCAAGGATGGGAATGGCCGAACGGCGCGAATACTCGCCTCTCTGGCGATGTACCGCCACGGATTCAGGCGCCCTGAGTTTTGCTCGCTCGAAGAGTGGTGGGGTCGCCATAAGGAGAGCTACTACATGGCCTTCACGTGCCTGGGCGACCATTTCGCAGCAAGCGCTGACGTTACGCCGTTCATTCGGACACATGTGGAGGCGCAGCGGTCGCAGGTGCGCGCCCTGGCAATGCGTGAAGAGACGAATCGTCAACTATGGGTCGCGCTGGGGCGCGTGTGCGCAGGTGCGGGTATTCCCGACCGAGCGGGGTTCGCACTGTGGGATGCGTACAACGGCCGCGACATTACGCGTCCGTACTACCGCGCCATCACCGACATTAGTGACGCCTCGGCGACTCAGGACTTTGCCGCGCTCCGGGCGGCCGGACTGCTGACGCCCGAAGGGAAGACGCGCGGACGCAAGTATGTAGTCGGTAATCGCCTCTTCGAGACGATTGCGACAGAACTGGGGATCGCAGACGCGAAGCACGCGGACCGCGACGTGATCATTCAGGAGTTGACGCGGCGCGTCGGTCAACAGGCGAGCGCTGGGGCGTTTGGAAACACGTCCGTTTCGTCAGGGGCGCTATTTCCAACCTATCCGCAGGCTCCCGCAGAGGTCGAGTCATATCCAGCGCGACAGACGGCCACGAGGCCGAACTGACGGCAATCGGTCATCGAGATCCGCTCACGGAGCAGGGCCGCTCGCGTAAGCCTTGCGCTTCGCAACGGGGTAGTGCTTCGTGTCCTTGAAGCGCATCCCGAGCATGAGTGGCTGGTCACGGTCCGCTTCGTCCGCCGCGTTGGCTA
>CAZTAI010000308.1:0-1972 GCA_964611555.1 uncultured Chloroflexota bacterium
CAGCGCCGGCAGCACAGCGCCGCGCGCCAGCGCCTCCGCCATCGCGACCCCGCGCGGTGATCGACATCGCGACACGGCGCGTGCCCCCGACCGAGCGGGCAACGCCGGCGGTCGGAGCCGCATCCCCCGCGGTCGATCTCGCTCAGGTGCGACAGGCGTGGAGCTCGGTCGTCGAGCTCACCAGGGCGCGCAGTATCTCGAAGGCATCGCAGCTCCTGAGCGCCGAGCCCCTCGCGATCGACGGGGTCACGGTGGTGCTCGGATTCGCGAACGACTTCGCGCGGAGCTTCTGGCAGGAACGCGAGCGACCCGAGCTCGAGCGCGACCTATCGAGCGCGCTCGGCACCGCGGTCCGTGTGAAATGCGTGAAGCAAACAACGCCAGAGACAGCTGTCCCCGCTACAGAGGATCCAATGCTTAGAGCGGCGCTGGAAACGTTCAGACGACCTGAGCGCATATTGGAGGTCGAGTGACGACATGAAGGACCTGCGGGATCTTCAGCGCATGGCGAAGGAGATGCAGGCCGGCATGGAGCGCGCGCAGGCGCAGCTCGCCGACGAGACCGTCGAGGGAACTGCCGGCGGCGGCGCGGTCACCGTCGTGATGACCGGGACGCAGGAGGCGCGCAGCGTGCGCATCTCGCCCGATGCGGTGGACCCGGCTGACGTCGAGACGCTCCAGGACCTGGTGCTCGCCGCCACTCGAGACGCACTCGCGAAGTCCAAGGACCTGGCTGGGCAGAAGCTCGGCGGCATCACCGGAGGCCTGAAGCTTCCCTAGATGCCAACGGCCCTCGCGCGCCCGCTCGCCCGCCTGATCGACGAGCTCTCGAAGCTCCCGGGGGTCGGACCCAAGACCGCGCAGCGCCTCGCGTACCACATCCTCCGCAGCACCGGCTCGGACGCGGAGGCCCTGGCCGCGGCCGTGCGATCGGTGAAGACCGACCTCAAGTACTGCTCCGTCTGCTTCAACATCGCCGAGGCCGACCCATGTGCGCTCTGCTCGAGCGACGAGCGTGACCAGCGCCTGGTGTGCGTCGTCGAGGAGCCTCTCGACGTTCTGGCCATCGAGCGGACCGGCCAGTTCAACGGCGTCTACCACGTGCTCCACGGCGCGATATCGCCCGTGAATGGAGTGCGACCGGACGACCTACGCATAGCCGAGCTGGCCGCACGTGCACACAAGAACGGCATAGAGGAGCTGATCCTCGCGACCAACCCGAATCTCGAAGGCGAGGCCACGGCCATGTACATCGCGCAGCTGCTCTCGGAAACGGGCGCGCGGATCACGCGACTGGCACGGGGCCTCCCCATGGGGGGAGACCTGGAGTACGCGGACGAAGTCACGGTGTCCCGCGCGCTGGAAGGCCGCCGGGCCCTTTAGGGAGGGGCCGCTCCAGGCGGATCTGACGGATCTGTTGGCTGTCACGCATTGCGCGTGAGCGCCCTAAAGGCTACGATGGGCGTCCGCGAAACGAGCCCGCTGGCAATGTTCCTTTGGGGAGGTCGCCGGGGCACAACGATCCTTAACAGTTGAAAAGTGGCAGGAACGCGCAAATGCGCGGACCTCGTCGAAACAATCAAGTGAGAAGAGCGCGATCTAACTCAATGCAAGTGAGGACCGTCCGCAAGGACGGTCTATTTAGTGCGGAGAGTTTGATCCTGGCTCAGGACGAACGCTGGCGGCGTGCATAAAACATGCAAGTCGAACGGACCCAAAGCCGCAAGGCTGAGGGTTAGTGGCGAACGGCTGAGTAACACGTAGGTGACCTGCCCCGAAGTGGGGGACAACTCTCCGAAAGGAGAGCTAATACCGCATGTGACCACCGGTTCATTTCGGTGATCAAAGACGTAAGTCGCTTTGGGAGGGGCCTGCGGCGGATCAGCTTGTTGGTGGGGTAATGGCCTACCAAGGCTACGATCCGTAGCTGGTCTGAGAGGATGGCCAGCCAGACTGGGACTGAGACACGGCC
>CAZTAI010000309.1:0-1969 GCA_964611555.1 uncultured Chloroflexota bacterium
GACGCGCACGCCCGGCACGGCCTCGCTCGCGGCCGACACGAACGCGGCGAGCGGACCCTTCGCGTCCACGGCGCCGCGACCGACGAGGTCGCCGTCCTCGATCCGGACCGGGATCTCGCCCGGCACGGTGTCGATGTGCCCGAGCAGGACGACGTGCGCCGGTCCCTCGCCGATCTCACCCACGGCGTTGCCCGCGTCGTCGACGCGCGCGCGGAACCCGCGACCTGCCATCCGCTGGACGAGCCACTCGACCGCGTCGCCCTCCTGGCCGGAGAGGCTCGGGATCTCGACCAGCCCGCGGACGAGGTCGAGATCGGCGGGGTCGAGGCTCGCGGTCACGCGAGACTCGCGGCCGTCGCAGCGATCACGCGGTCGATCTGCTCGGCGCTGATCACGAGCGGCGGGAGGTAGCGGACGACGGTCGGGCCCGCGCCCAAGGTCAGCACGCCGCGCTCCTGGAGCGCCCGGATCGTCGGGCCGGCGTTCTCCTTGAGCTCGATGCCGCAGAGGAGCCCGAGCCCGCGCACCTCGCGCACCTTCGCGCTATCGATCCCGCGCAGCCCGCGCAGCAGCTGCTCACCGCGCTCACGCGCGCGCTCGGCGAGGCCCAGCCGCTCCATCTCGCCGATGGCGGCGATGGACGCGGCGCATGCCAGCGGGTTCCCTCCGAAAGTGCTGGAGTGCGACCGCCTGGGGAGGTCGCCGACCGCGCGCGAGAAGGCGATGAGACCCATCGGCAGCCCGCCGGCGAGGGACTTCGCGAGACACAGGATGTCGGGCACGACGCCGTAGCTCTCGAGCGCGAACATCGTGCCGGTCCGGCAGAAGCCGGTCTGCACCTCGTCGAAGACGAGCAGCGCGCCGCGCTCGCGGCAGAGGCGCGCAGCCTCGCGCACGAACTCCGCGGTCGCGGGGCGCACTCCCCCTTCGCCTTGGACAAGCTCGAGCACGAACGCCGCTGTCCGCTCTCCTATCGCCGCATCGAGAGCCTCGATCTTGTTGAAGGGGACGTGCGAGGCACCGGGGAACAGCGCGTCGCCGCCCAGCGCCTCGCGATACTCGGGACCCCAGGTCGCCGCGAGCGCGCCCATCGTCTTGCCGTGGAAGCCACGCATCGTCGCCACGACACCGGAACGCTTGGTGGCCATTCGCGCGAACTTGAGCGCGCCCTCGACGGCCTCCGCGCCGCTGTTGCAGAGGAACACGCGGTCGAGCTCGGCCGGGAGGATGCGCTCGAGCACGTCATAGAGCTCGGCGCGGCGATCGTTGTAGAAGAGCTCGGTGCAGGATGCGAGCGTGCGCGCCTGCAGCGCGATCGCGTCCGCGACCGCCGCGTTGCCATGCCCGAGGTTCGCCGAGCCCTGACCGCCGACGCAGTCGATGTACTCGTTGCCCATGGAGTCCCAGACGACGGCCCCCTCACCACGCACGATCGCGAGCGGCCGCTTCTGGTAGAGGCCCGAGGTGTGCCGGTCCTCGCGCGCCACGATGTCGCTCATGCCACGACCCGCGTGCCGGTCGCGTTCGCGGCCGTGCCGCGGATCCAGACCTCGGCCACGCCGGCGGCAAGGGCCTCGCGCGCGGCCAGGACCTTCTTCTTCATGCGGCCAAGCGCGAGCGTCTCGGCCTCCTCCACTCCGACCTCCGCGACGAGCGATGACGGATCGGCAACGTTCCGGAGGAGGCCGGCGACGTTGGTCAGGATCACCAGGCGCTCCGCGCCGAGCGCGCCGGCGATGGCCGCCGCCGCGCGGTCGCCGTCCACGTTCAGGCCTTCGCCCTCGGCCGAGACCGCGAGCGGCGCTACGACCGGAACGCGGCGTGCGGCCACGAGCTCGCGGAGCAGATCCGCGTTGACCGACTCGATCGTCCCGGTGTGGTCGTCGCGCAGGATCACCACCCTGTCGCCCTGTTGAGCGCGCACGACCTTGCGCTTCCCCACGAGCAGCCGCCCGGAGAGGCCCGAGAG
>CAZTAI010000310.1:0-1954 GCA_964611555.1 uncultured Chloroflexota bacterium
CCGCGACTTCGAGCGCACTGTCGGGGATCTCTAGGGCTGTGCAGGCTGCCCACTCGCGCTAGCGCTCCGACGCCGCTATCCTGCGGCTACGAATTTCATACGCGCTCTCATCGAGAGGGTGGAGGGAAAGACGGCCCTGTGAAGCCCGGCAACCTGCGGAGCTCGCAAGGTGCCAAGTCCGCCGGGAGACCGGAGAGATGAGAGGCGATCGGAACGGACCCGTCGGGTCCGTTCTTTTTCGTCCTAAGGGACTTCTCGAACGAAGCGCGTGACTGGGGAGGTCACGCATGTCGCGCTACTCGCTTCGCTGTCGCGCCTGCCGCACCCCATCCACGGTCGCCGACGCGCACGCCTGCGCCGAGTGCCTGGGTCCGCTCGAGGTCACGTACGACCACGAGCTGACGGGCGAGGCGCTCCGCGAGGAGATCCGCTCCGGTCCGACATCGCTCTGGCGCTACGCGCCCCTCCTGCCGGTCGACACGGTGCCCGACGATCCGGTGGGCTGGACACCGCTCGTTCGCGCCGACCGCCTCGCGGCCGAGCTGGGTTTGGAAGAGCTGTGGCTCAAGAACGACACGGTCACGCCCAGCTTCTCGTTCAAGGACCGCGTCGTCGCCATCGCCGCGCAGAAGGCCAAGGAGCTCGGCTACGACACCATCGCCTGCGCCTCGACCGGCAACCTCGCCGGCGCGGTGGCCGCAGCCGCCGCGCGCCTGGGACTTCGCGCGGTGGTCTTCGTCCCGGCCACCACCGAGCCGGCGAAGCTCGCCGCGGTCACCACCTACGGCGCGCAGCTCGTTCTCGTCGACGGCACGTACGACGAGGTCAATCGCCTCGTGGGTCAGATCGCAGAGGAGCGGCGCTGGGCCTTCGTCAACTTCACGCTGCGCCCGTACTACGTCGAAGGCTCGAAGACGCTGCTCTTCGAGACAGCCGAGCAGCTGGGCTGGCGGCTTCCCGACGCGGTGGTCATCCCGATCGCGTCTGGCGCGATGTTCGTGAACAACGCCAAGGCCGCGCGCGAGCTCGTCGCGACGGGCCTCGTGGCGGACCGGCCGATCTCGTTCCACGGCGCGCAGCCCGCAGGGTGTGCCCCGGTCGCCGACGCCTTCGCTAGCGGAGCACAGCGGTACACCGCCGTGAAGAAGCCGCAGACCGTCGCTCACGCACTTGCGATCGGCTCACCGGCCGACGGCAACCTCGTGCTCGACATCGCGCGTCGGACCGGCGGTGCGATCACGGCCGCGAGCGACGACGAGATCCGCGCGGCCATCGGCCTCGTCGCGCGGACCGCGGGCATCTTCGTCGAGCCGGCCGGCGGAACGACGGTCGCGGCGCTGGTGCAGCTCGCGGAGCGCGGGCTGTTGCCGCGCGAGGGCACCGTCGTCGCGTACCTCACCGGCAACGGGTTCAAGACGCCGGACGTGGTCGCGCTCGACCAGGACCGCGTCGTGCGCATCCCGGCCAGCCTCGATGCGTTCGAGGTCGCGCTGCCCGAGACGCGCGAGCTCGTGGAGGTGCCCTGATGGCCAAGCTCCGTCTTCCCACAGTGCTCCGGCCACTTGCCGGTGGCGCCGCCATCGTCGAGGTCCCCGCAGGCTCGCTCGGCTCGCTGCGCGAGGGCATCCGCAGCAGCTACCCGGACCTCGCGGAGCGCCTCTACGACGGCGACGGGCGCGTGCGCGAGTTCGTCAGTGTGTTCGTGGATGGGGAGGACGCCCGGGATCTGGGCGACGACCACCCGGTCGCCGAGCGGAGCGAGGTCGTTCTGCTGCCGGCGATTTCGGGCGGGTCCGAATAGGCCCGCCGATATTGGCGTTCTTAATTCCGATCGCTATAGTCGGAAATAGACCAAGAGGGGAGCCAGAGCCATGAGGACAGCCACGCTGCCGCGGCCCCGCGCCAGGACCGCCGACCCGTACCTCGACACGGACGTGATCGACGCCCGCGCCCC
>CAZTAI010000311.1:0-1950 GCA_964611555.1 uncultured Chloroflexota bacterium
GTGTCGAAGCCGCGCACGTGATCCGGGTCCGCATCGGGGATCAGCGTGACGTTCGCGATGCCGCCCAGGTTCAGCACGATCCGCGGCGCGCCGCTCGCGAACAGGACTAGGTCGGCGAACGGCGTGAGGGGAGCGCCCTCGCCGCCGGCTGCCATGTCGGCGCTGCGCAGGTCCGAGACGACCGGCACGCCCGTCCTCACCGCGACGCGCGAGGCGTCGCCGATCTGGAGCGTCACGCGGGACGCCGGCAGGTGCGCGACGGTCTGCCCGTGCAGGCCGATCACATCCGCGCCGTGGCTCTTGACCAGGCCCATAGCGACCTCGGCGTAGAGGTCGCCCAGCGTTCCGTGGAGCATCGCCAGCTCCGGCACGGTCGCGACGCCACTCACCGCGCGGAGGATCCGCTCGCGCTGGTCCGCCGTGAACGGCACGGCCACGTGCTCGTGCAGGTCGACCTGCGGCGGGTCCGCGGTCCACGACACGCTCGCGGCGACCGCATCGATGCCATCTGCCGATGTCCCGGACATGATCCCGATCGCGCGGGTCGTGGGGTTGGCGCTCACCCGGCCTTCATCTCCGCCGTAGACAGCGCCTCGTGCACGGCGATGCGGAACCGATAGAGGTCGTCCGTGTTGTCACGCCCGAAGTACACGCGGTTGGTGAGGAGTACGACGGTCAGGTCCTGCTTCGGGTCGACCCAGAGCGTGTTCCCGGTGAACCCGGTGTGGCCCCAAGAATCCATGCTGAAGTAGCGGCCGCACGTCGCGCCTTCCGCGGGGCGGAGTGCGAGACCGAGTCCGCGCCGCACGTTCTCGCCTTTGGCGTGCTCGCGCCGGGCGAGCGCCGCCAGCTCGTTGCCGATCACGGCACCGTCCCGGAACACGCGCGCCAGGGCCGCGACGTCGGCAGCGGTCCCGAATAGCCCGGCGTGGCCGGAGATGCCGGCCATCCCCGCCGCGTTCTCGTCGTGCACCTCGCCACGTAGCCGGCGTCCCCGCCACTTCGTGTCGATCTCCGTCGCCGCGCATTCGTCGCGAGGACGCGGGCCGTAGTCGCATGTGCTCGCCTCGACCGGACCCAGCACGCGCTCGCGGATCAGGTCCGCGAAGGCGGCGCCTCCGGCTCGCTCGAGACCGCTCGTGAGCATCACGTACCCGAGGTCGCTGTACGTGAACGTGCCGACGTCCTGGGCCAGCGGCGCCTGCGCCGCGAGCCACACTGCTTCCTCGGCGCTCTTCGCTTCCTCGTAGAGCGGCTTCCACCAAAGGAGACCGGCGGTGTGGGTGAGGACCTGCGCGATGGTGACGCTGTCCTTGGGTCCGCCTCGGAAGTCCGGAACGATCTCGCGGAGCGGCATCTCGAGCTCGATGGCGCGGTCGCGCACCAGAGCCAGGCAGAGCGCGGTCGTCGCGAGCTTCGTCAGCGACGCGAGGTCGAAGATGCTGTCGGCGGTGCAGGGCCCATCCGGGCCGGCGCTCGGGTCGGGGCAGAGAGTGCCGGTGGCGTAGACGTCGCGCGCGCCGCGGTGCTCGACGAGCACGACGCAGGCGGTGCAGAGGGTGCCGATGGCCGCATCGACGATCGCCCGGGCCGCTTCGATGGACGCCATCGGGGTCAGTGTGCCCGCTGGCCGACCGTCGTCACTCCTTGTCTTCCACGTCCGCCCAGAGCGCGTCGGTGAAGCGGTTGTTCATGTTGGCCACGCCGATGTTCACGACGAGCTCGACGAGCTGACGCTCGTCGAGATGCTTTGCGATCCGGTCGAAGCGCTCGTTGGAGAGCTCCGCCTTCTTGCTCAGCTCGATGGACGCGGCCACGACCGCCTTCTCCTCATCGGTGAAGAGCTGGCTGTGCTCGAAGTGATCGGGGATCGCGTCGACCATCTCCTGCGTGATCCCGAGCGCACGGCCCGCGGACGTGTGGGCCTTCGTTCAGTAGCGGCAGTGGTTG
>CAZTAI010000312.1:0-1946 GCA_964611555.1 uncultured Chloroflexota bacterium
TCGTCGTGCCACCCGTAGGCGTAGCCCTGCGGGATCTGCTCCTGGACCTTCGGATCGACTGCCATGGACCTATTTTCTACCTAATTGGTCGGAATTCCAAGTGCACGTTCCAAGCGGTTGATATGGCTGCAAACAGGGACGTCCCGCGACGTGGCGGCGCTAGGCCTTGGCCGCTCCCTCGCGCTCCTCGCCCGGCCACGCGGTCAGGCCCCACGCGGCGCCCTTGAGCGACTTCAGGGACAGGAGCGCGCACTTGATCCGCGCTGGGCTGATCGTGATCCCGAGGTTGCCGAGCACGTGGTCGCGGTCGATGGCCTTCACCTCCTCAAGGGTCTTGCCCTTGATCTCCTCGGTGAGGATCGACGCCGACGCCTGTGAGATCGCGCACCCGCGCCCGATGAAGTGGATGTCCTCGATGCGATCGCCCTCGCCGACCTTGAGGAGCATCGTGATCTCGTCGCCGCACAGCGGGTTCGTGTCGTGGTAGCGGTGCGTCGCGCCCTCGAGCTCGCCGTGGTTCCGGGGGCTCTTGTAGTGGTCGAGGATGTAGTCGCGGTAGAGGTCGTCCATCTAGATCTTGAACACCTTCTTGGCCTTGTGGATCGCGGCGACGAGCGCGTCGCACTCTTCCTCGGTGTTGTAGAGGTAGGCGCTCGCGCGGGTAGTCGCGGGGACGCCGAGCCGCGTCATCAGCGGGTGGTTGCAGTGATGCCCGGCACGCACGGCGATGCCCTCGCGGTCGAGGAGCGTGGCCATGTCGTGCGGGTGGATGCCCTTGACGTCGAAGGAGACGACGCCGACCCGGTCCTCGAGGCCGTGAGGCCCGTAGACCGTCACGCCGTCCTCGCCCAGCAGCTTGGGCAGGAGATGGCGCAGCAGCGCGGTCTCGTGCGCATGGATCGCCTCGATGCCCACCTCGCTCAGGTAGTCGACCGCCGCGCCGAGGCCGATGGCCTCTACGTACGCGGTGGTGCCAGCCTCGAACTTCCAGGGCAGCTCGTTCCACTCGCTCTTCTCGACGCTGACGCGGCTGATCATGTCCCCGCCGTAGAGGAATGGCCGCATCCGCTCGAGCAGCTCCGCGCGCCCCCACACCACGCCGGAGCCCGTCGGCCCGAGCATCTTGTGGCCGCTGAACGCCAGGAAGTCGCAGCCCAGGTCCTGGACATCCACGCGCGTGTGCGGCGCGGACTGCGCCGCGTCCACGATCACCATGGCGCCCGCCTTGCGCGCCCAGCCGACGATCTCCTTGATCGGATTGACCACGCCGAGCCCGTTGCTCGTGTGGGTGATCGCCAGGACCCTGGCGCCCTTCTCCAGCTCGCGCCGGAGGTGCTCGAGACGCAGTCGACCCTCGTCGTCGACGTCCACGACCACCAGGTCGGCCCCCACGTCCTTTGCCAGCTGCTGCCAGGGCACGAAGTTGGAGTGGTGCTCCAGGACGGTGGTGACGATGCGGTCGCCCTTCTTGATGTTGTCTCGGCCCCACGCGTAGGCGACGAGGTTGATCCCCTCGGTGGCGTTGCGCACGAAGATGACCTCGCGCGCCTGGCTCGCGTTGATGAAGCGCGCGATGCGCTCCCGGGCGCCCTCGAACTCGGCGGTCGTGCGCTCGGAGAACTCGTAGACGCCGCGGTGGATGTTGGCGTTGTGCTCTTCGTACACGCGGCGCATCGCGTCCAGGACCTGGCGCGGCTTCTGCGACGTCGAGGCGTTGTCGAGCCAGACGAGCGGGCGGCCATGGACCTGCTGCTCGAGCACCGGGAAGTCCTTACGGATCTTCTGGACGTCCAGCGCCCCGGCGGCGGCCGCGCGTGCAGTGACGGCCACGCTCAGGCCTTGCCCTGGTAGAGCTCTTCGCGCACGAAGTCGTAGCCCTTGCTCTCGAGCTCGGCCGCGAGCTCGCGGCCGCCGGTGCGGACGATGCGGCCCTCGAGCAGCACGTG
>CAZTAI010000313.1:0-1945 GCA_964611555.1 uncultured Chloroflexota bacterium
GTCGTGGAGACGCGCGGCGTGGGCCTGGCCGATGGACGCGGCCGCGACGGGCTGGTCGTTGAACGAGGCGAAGAGCGCCTCGACCGGACTGCCCAGCTCGGACGCGATGACCGCACGGATCGCGGCGCTCGGTTCCGGCGGGACCTGGTCCTGCAGGCGCGCGAGCTCGCGCTGGTAAGCGGGCGGGAGCAAGTCGGCGCGCGTGGATGCGATCTGTCCGAGCTTTACGAAGGTGGGACCGAGATCCTCGAGCGCCATCCGGACGTGCTCGGGCCGTGTGTATGCGGCCGCGCGCCGTGGATGACCGAGGAGGCCGCGGTGGAACGGCAAGAACCGGTCGAGGCCAGGCGTGCCGACGAGGTAGCCGAGCCCGTGACGGGCGAGGACGCCCGCGATCTCGCGCGAGCGCGTCGTTTGGTGCGCCGCTGCGGTCTCGGCGCTCGTCACCCCGACTCAGGCAGCGCGTCCCCACGACGCGCCGAAGCAGCGCGGCTCGACGATCACGTCGGCGAGCGTGCCTGCGGACCGGCCGATCGCGAGCGCGACCTCCGGGCGCGCGGTGGTGACGTGCACCTTTATGAGCGCTTCGTCGCCCGCGACGGCGATCGTGCCGCCCCGCGGATCGCTCGCGAGCCTAGCGGCGAGCTCGTGACGGACCGCCTCCGCCGATAGGACCGGCTCGGCGATGAGGTACTCGACCCGGTAATGGCGCGTCGGCCGGGCGCTCATCGTGGTGGTCCACTGGGATCGTGGCCCGCGTGCTCGTGCTCGTGTTCGTGTTCGCCGCAGCCGGCGTCATCGGGATCGGCGCCGCCACGGAGAAAGCGTCCGGGTTCGGCATCGAAGCGTTCCTTGCAGCGCGGGCAGCGGAAGTAATAGGTGATCCCCTCGTACACCGAGGTGGGGGCGGTCCCGCGATCGACGGGCTTTGCGCAGACCGGACAGTCCAACATCTCGATCTCCTCGCGCGTCGTGGACGACGCTTCCGTTATCGATCCTGAGACTGATGCTCGCGGCTGGTGACCGGCTGTGACCTCCCTGAGAGGCGCCTGAGAGGCCCTTCTCAGCGACCGCCCAGCCTGCATCCAGTCCCGTCCCAGCCGCCGCCGCGAGGCTCAATCGCATGCCCAACGGTTGGCGCCTCGGCCGCGTGTTCGGGATCCCGATCACCATCCACTACAGCTGGCTTTTCATCTTCGCGCTCGTGGTCTGGTCGCTCGCGGCCGACTACCTGCCGATGCACCACCCCGGCATCACCGGCGGCGCCAACTGGGCGTGGGCGATCGCGGCCGCTCTCCTCTTCTTCGCATCGGTGCTCGCCCACGAGCTCGCGCACTCGCTGGTCGCGCGCGCGAGCGGCATCCCCGTCGGCGGCATCACCCTGTTCGCGCTGGGTGGCGTATCCGAGCTCAAGCGCGACGCGACCCGCCCACGGATCGAGCTCGCGGTCGCTCTTGTCGGTCCGCTCACCAGCCTCGCCCTCGCGGCGCTGCTCTGGCTCGCGTGGCGGGCGCTCCTCCCGGTGAGCATGCCCGCCGCGGCCGTTGCCTTCTACCTCGCTTACGGGAACGCCGCGCTCGGCCTCTTCAACCTGATCCCCGGCTTCCCGCTCGACGGCGGTCGCGTGCTGCGGGCGATCGCCTGGGCGGCCAATCGCGACTTCGACCGAGCCACGCGACTCGCGGTCCGGGCCGGACGCGTCACGGCGGGTCTGATCGTCGCGTTCGGCGCGTGGCAGGCCGTCGGCGGCAGCGGCGCGAACGGACTCTGGCTGATCCTCATTGGCTGGTTCCTCTGGAGCGCGGCCGAGCAGGAGGGAGCGCGCACGACGATCCAGTCAGCGCTGAAGGACCACACGGTCGAGACCTTCGTTAACTGGAAGATCATCGTGCTCGACGCCGACGCGAGCGTCTCCGCGGCGGTGGAGCAGATCGCGGTCGCGCCG
>CAZTAI010000314.1:0-1938 GCA_964611555.1 uncultured Chloroflexota bacterium
GGCGCGTATGTGCTGATACTGCGCACTTTGGAATGTCTCGCTTAGCCGGTGGCTGCGTCACGAACCTCTTCTGGGATGACGATCCCACCAATTACGTGGATATAGCCGTTGGCCACTCTGAGATCGGTCTGCAGTATCGGGCATCCGCCCCACGACAGGGATTCAAGCGTCAGTTCGACACTCCCGCTCCCCCGCCAGGTGCGCTGCGACCCGATTCGAACTCGGAAGAGGGGTAGAGCCGGTGAACGTAATGATGGCCCAGCAGCGAATACCGGAGCTCGTTGTCGAGCTGGCCCTCTTCAAAAGCCTCGTCACGGTGCTCGCAGAAGCCGACCCGGACGACAAGGCCGACCTCTACGCAGAACTCGGGGTGAATCTGACCTACCACCCCGAAGGCCGGGTATCGGTACAGATGAAACCGCGTGAGGTAAAGGTTCGTGTCGGAGGGGCGAGTGCAACCCCAACGCTAACTACACGGCCAGCGCCGTTGGCGAAGTCGAACTCGATCGCAGCCTGAGTTAGTCCTAGGCGAACCCAGTGCAGCTTCCGTCCACATGGCGTCGCTACTCGGGGACGGGATCGGAGGTGGGTGCCCTCGCGTTCCCTTGATCGGCCTGGCACGCGGGTATGCATTCTCAGGATGAGGGCCAGGCTGGGGACGCGTCGCCAGCGGCTTGGTGGCACTGGCCTCGATCGCCGTGTGGGCGATGACGGCAACTCTCGTCGGCGGCCCTGCTCTCGCACTCGACAACTCCTCCTTCATCGCAATGCTGGCGATCGCATGCGCCATCCCACATGGAGCGGTCGCCGTGTCGGAAGTTGACGTCCGATCGCATGTCACTACTTGGGAGGAGTAGGCCCTACTGGTCGAACTCGACTCGAATCGAGGCGGTTGCGCACGTATTCCTGACTCGGGTCTGGTGAATGAGCAGATCGTGACCGGCGAGAGCTCGGTGCATCCTCGCGGGGTCGGTGTCCCAAATTCTGATCGATCCCTCTATGTCGGTGAAGAGGAAAGCCAACACCTCCCTTAGACATCCCTGACCGGCCCTTCGTCGTGTCCCCGATGGTTCTGAGTCCAACAGCGGGCGAGGCAGACGCGGAAATTAGGAGTTCCTCATGGACGCTATGCCGGGTGGGTACTACCGGAAGGTCAAACGCGGAAACTCAATACTTCACCACGGTACGCGTCCTCGACGGGGTGCTCGGCTGCTGCGGGCCGGCGAGGTCGGCCACCTCGAACGGCGCGGTCTCGAGGGCTGTTAACGGGTCCGGCGCAGACGGGTCGGCCTCGCCGGTCGGGATAGTGACGGTCACCGGCGAGCGGCGGGCGCAGGCGACGAGCCGGGCGAGGTCGGTGAGCGACGTCAATACCGGGACGCCGCTCCCCGCGAACGCGTCCGGGTGGCCGGGACGAGAGAGCCCGACGAAGCGGACCCCCGCGGCCTGGGCGATGGCAGCGTCGCGCAGCGAGTCACCGACGAACAGGACGTCGTTGGGAGCGACGCCGATCGTGGCCGCCCAGGCCCGGAGCTGCGCCATCTTGGGATGGTCCGGCCGCCAGCCGTCGACCGCATCTGCGCGCTGGGCCAGCCCGTGGCGCCAGCAAAACTCCTGGACGAGGTCAGCGCGCGTGCTGCTGCAGACGAGGGTGGGGACGTCGGCGCGCCCGAGCCGCTCGATGGCCGCTTCCGCGTCTGGGAACGGTCGGCAGCCTCCCATGAGGCCTGCCTTGGCGGCTTCGAAGCTGACGGCGATCTCGTCGAGGCACGGGTGGCCGTGCGCGATGACGTCGAGCTGGGTCCGGAAGTCGTCGCCCGCGGTCGCGATGTACCGGCTCGTGGCTTCGTCGCGCGGCATGCCGAGCTCGAGCGAGAGCAGCCCGGCCGCGAGCTTCGCGAGCGTCCCCATGGAGTCTGCCACCGTGCCGTCGAAGTC
>CAZTAI010000315.1:0-1923 GCA_964611555.1 uncultured Chloroflexota bacterium
TCGACCTCACCGAGGAGAGCTACGGCAACGCCACCGGCATCGGCAACGCGGACTTTACGACGCACCGGCTCGTGGACAAGATCGACATGAAGCCGACGCTCATCAACTGCATCACGGCGTGCTCGCCCAACGGCGCCAAGGTGCCCGCCACCTACGACACCGACCGCGACGCCATCGAAACGGCGCTCTCGTGCATCGGGCTCACGCCGCCCGAGAAGGCGCGGGTCATCCGGATCAAGAACACCCTCATGCTGGGCGAGATCGAAGTGTCGGAGGCCTTCGCCGCCGACCTCGCCAAGCGTCCCGATCTCACGCCCGTATCCGATCCCGTGGCGCTGCCCTTCGACGCTGCGGGGCGACTCATCTCACCCGGCGCTTGATACCCCAAGGAGGCAACATGCGCGTAGTGAAGACACTGACGACAACGGCACTGGCTCTGACGATGGTCGTGCTGGCGGGCCTGCCCGCCCATGCCCAGCAGAAGGTGAGCCTCATCTTCTCGGCGGGCCCCACCGGCGGCACGTGGACGCCCATGGCCGCCGCCACCGCGGACGTGATCAACAGAAAGTTCACCGACTTCCAGGTGCAGGTGGAGCCGGGCGCCGCCCTCGTGAACATCCAGAAGATGCGCGACGACAAGGCGGACCTCGCGTGGTCGATGTCCACGGTGCTCGCCGACGCGCGCGCCGGCACGAACACGTGGAAGGGGAAACAGACGGATAAGCCGCTGTTCGTCGCCAGCTTTTACCCGAACGTCTGGCAGCTCGTCGTTCCCGCCGACTCTGACATCCGCAGCCTGGCGGACCTCAAGGGCAAGGCGGTGGCGCTGCCGCCCCGCGGCAACACGAGTCTCGCCGAGGGCTGGGAGCTGCTGCTCCGCGTGTCCGGCATGAAGATGGACGACCTTGGCACCAAGAGCTACGGCTCCATCACCGAGAACGTGGAGCTCATCAAGAACCGCCAGGCGACGGCGATGGGCTGGTTCACGATCGTGCCCGCCAGCTACGTGCTGGACCTCGGCTCCGCCCGCAAGCTGCGGATGATCCCGCTCTCCGAGGATGTCATCAAGAAGATGCAGGACATCAACAAGGGCTTCGTCCGGCACGTCATCCCCAAGAGCATGTACGCCGCCCAGGGCGTGGACGAGGACGTCGTCACCATCCAATCGCCGACGATCCTCATCGCCTCCTCGAAGACCCCGCCCGACGTCATCTACAAGGTGACGAAAGCGGTAATCGAAGGGCGCGAGAACTTCGCCAACGTGAGCGCGGCCATGAAGGGCGTGTCCGCGCAGGACATGGCCAAGAGCTTCGGCATGCCGTATCACCCGGGCGCCGAGAAGTATTACAAGGAAGCAGGTCTCCTGAAGTAACCGTTTTGTGCGCACGCTGACCGGTTACGCGGCGTGGGTCGTGGGCGTGGTGGCGGTAGCCATGTCGGTCTACCACATCTATGCCCGGCTCACGACCGCGTCGCCGGACAGCTTGGTGTTCCGCATCATCACACTGGCGTTCAGCATGGTCCTCGCGTTCCTGCTGTTCCCCGCCCGTAAGGGGCGGACGCCGGATCGGATTCCCTGGGGCGATCTGGGACTGGCCGCGGTGTCGCTCGCGACGCTGGCTTACCTGCTCGTCCGCTACGAATACGTCACCATGCGTTACCCGACCGCGGACCCGCTCTCGGCGCTCGACATGGCCGTGGCCGGCGTGGCGACGGCGCTGGTGCTCGAAGCCACGCGGCGCACCATCGGTGCGGCGCTGCCGATCGTGGCGCTGGTCTTCATCGGCTACGCGCTGGCGGGCCCCTGGCTACCCGGCGACCTTCACCACCGCGGCCTGACGCTGGAGATCCTGCTCGACCAGACGTACTTCACGACCGAGGGCATCTTCGGCATTCCCCTCGGCGTGGCGGGCTCCTACGTCA
>CAZTAI010000316.1:0-1902 GCA_964611555.1 uncultured Chloroflexota bacterium
CTCCTCCGCGATGTGCGGGGCGAGCGGCGCGAGGAGCACGAGCAACGTGTCGACCGTCGTCGTGTACGCCTGGCTGCCGGCCATGCCGGCGTCCCGCTCGCGGATGATCGCGTTCGTCAGCTCCATGAGCTTGGCGATGGCCGTATTGAAGCGGAGGCCTTCGTAGTCCTCGGTCACCGCCGCGATGGTCGTGTGCGTGGCGCGCGTCAGGGCCCGCGCCAGCTCCTGGGCCTCGGCACCGCCGGAGCCGCCGGCCGCGGTGGGTGAGGCTGCCACGTCCCACACCCGTCCCAGCCATCGGTGGATGCCGTCGATCCCCGACGGGTTCCACGGACCTCCCTGGTCCCACGGACCGATGAACATCAGGAACGCGCGGACCGTGTCCGACCCATAGCGCTCGACGAGCGCGTCCGGCGCCTGCACGTTGCCCCGTGACTTGCTCATCCGGTTGTGGTCCGCGCCGAGGATCTGGCCCTGGTTGCGCAGCTTGAGGGTCGGCTCGTCGAAGGACAGGTGCCCGAGGTCGCGCAGGGCCTTCACGAAGAATCGGAAGTAGAGCAGGTGCATCACGCCGTGCTCCGCGCCGCCGGTGTAGAGGTCGATCGGCATCCAGGCCGCCACCTGCTCCGGGTTCCAGGCCGCCGACTCGTCGTGCGGGGAGCAGTACCGCAGGAAATACCAGCTGGAGTCGACGAACGTGTCCAGGGTGTCCGTCTCGCGACGTGCGGGGCCGCCGCAGACGGGGCAGGTGGCGGCCAGCCATTCCGCGTGGTTCTGGAGGGGCGAGACGCCGGTGGGCGCGAAGTCGACGTCTTCGGGCAGCACCACGGGCAGCTGGTCGTCCGGCACGGGCTGCGCGCCGTGCTCGTCGCAGTACACGATCGGGATCGGCGCCCCCCAGTAGCGCTGGCGGCTCACCAGCCAGTCGCGCTGGCGGTAGGTGACCGCGGCGTGGCCCAGACCGCGCTCCTCGAGCGCCTTCGTGATCGCGTGGATCGCCTCGGCCGCCGGCATGCCGGTGAACTCGCCGGAGTCGATGAGGCCCTCGTCGTCCGAGTGCCCGACGAAGGCGGCGCCATCCGGGATCTCGCCGCCGAGTGGCACCACGACGTAGCGCACGGGCAGGTCGTAGCGGCGGGCGAAGGCGAAGTCGCGCTCGTCGTGGGCAGGGACCGCCATGATCGCCCCGGTGCCGTAGCCCGGCAGCACGTAGTCGGCGATCCAGATCGGGATCCGCTCGCTCGTCATCGGGTTGATGGCGTGGGAGCCGATGAAGACCCCCGTCTTGTCGCGCTCCGCGGACATCCGGTCGATCTCGGTGGCGCGCCGCGCCTGCGTCACGTAGGCCTCGACGTCGGCGCGCTGGCCGACGGTCGTCAGGATGGGGACCAGCGGGTGCTCGGGGGCGAGCACCATGAAGGTCGCGCCGAAGACGGTGTCCGGCCGGGTCGTGAAGACCCGGATCGGCTCGACGTCATCGGCCTCCGTCGGGAAGTCGATCTCCGCTCCTTCGGATCGGCCGATCCAGTTCGTCTGCATGAGCCTGATCGGGTCGGGATAGTCGATGCCGGAGAAGTCGAGCAGCTCGTCGGAGTAGTTCGTGATGCGGAACCACCACTGCTCGAGGTCGCGCTTCTCGACCGGCGTGCCGCAGCGCCAGCAGCGTCGCTCGGGACCCTCGACCTGCTCGCGCGCGAGGACGACCTGGTCCTTCGGGCACCAGTCCACCGCCGCCATGGCGCGGTAGGCCAGGCCCGCGTTGAAGAACTGGATGAAGATCCACTGCGTCCAGCGGTAGTAGGCGGGATCGCTGGTGATGACCTCGCGCGACCAGTCGAACCCTGCACCCATCGACTTGAACTGGGTGCGCATGCGCTCGATGTTCGCCGCGGTCCAGATCGC
>CAZTAI010000317.1:0-1900 GCA_964611555.1 uncultured Chloroflexota bacterium
CCGGCAAGACGCTCGACCCGCAGAAGATCGTCCTCGACATCCGCGACCAGCTGCTGCGCGAGGGCGGGAAGCTCGTCGGCGACGCGGCGGACCGCGGCACACCGCCCGCGCGCTGGGTGCCCACCAAGACCGAGGAGCTCTGGGCCTGCACCACCTGCGCCGCGTGCGTCGAGGCCTGCCCGGTGACCATCGAGCACATCGACAAGATCGTGGACATGCGCCGCTGGCTAGCCATGAACGAGGGCGACGTGCCGCCTGAGGCGCAGCGCGCGCTCACGAACATCGAGCGCGCCGGGAACCCCTGGGGCCAGGCGCCGGACACGCGCGCCGAGTGGGCCGCGGGCCTCGGCGTCCCGACCTTCGCCGAGAAGCCGGACGCCGAGTACCTCTACTTCGTCGGCTGCGCCGCGTCATTCGACCGACGGAACCAGAAGGTGGCGCAAGCGCTCGTCAAGATCCTCCGTGCGGCCGGCGTCTCGTTCGCCATCCTCGGGACCGAGGAGACGTGCAACGGCGATCCGGCGCGGCGCATCGGGAACGAGTACCTCTGGCAGACGCAGGCGCAGCGGAACATCGAGACGTTCGCGAAGCACGGCGTGAAGAAGGTCATCGCCTCCTGCCCGCACTGCTTCAACACCATCGCCAACGAGTACCCGCAGCTCGGGGGCCGGTACGAGGTGGTGCACGCGCTCCAGCTCGTCGAGCGCCTCGTGGCCGAGGGTCGGATCAAGATGGATGACGGCGCGACCGAGAAGGTCGCCTATCACGACCCCTGCTACCTCGGTCGGCACAACGGGATCTACGACGCGCCCCGCGCGGTGCTCGATGCCGTGCCGGGCACGGAGCGCGTGGAGATCGAGCCGCACCACCGCGAGCGCGGCTTCTGCTGCGGCGCCGGTGGCGGGCGCATGTGGATGGAGGAGAAGGTCGGCCAGCGGGTGAACCACCGGCGCATCGACCAGCTCCTGGCCCTCGAGAGCGGGGCGACCAAGGTCGCGAGCGGCTGCCCCTTCTGCCTGATCATGCTCGACGAGGGCGTCGGGGCGAAGGGCGTGCAGGACCAGGTGAAGCCGGTGGATGTGCTCGAGCTCGTGGCCGCCCGCTTGCCGGGGACGACCGCCGAGTGAAGCTCCTCGTCTGCCTGAAGCAGGTTCCCGACTCGACCGTGCGGGTGAAGGTCGCCAGCGACGGCCGGTCGGTCGACGTGAGTGCCATCACCTGGGCCATCTCCCCGTACGACGAGTACGCCGTAGAGCTGGCGCTCGAGCGCAAGGACGCGGATCCCGCCACGACCGTCGCGGTCGTGACCGTCGGTCCCGCGAGGTCGCGAGACGCGCTGCGCCAGGCGCTGGCCATGGGTGCGGACGAGGCGACGCTCGTGACCGGCCAGGGAGCGGAGACGCTCTCGGGTCTCGCGATCGCCCGCGCTCTCGCGAAGGTCGTGGCGGAGGCGAAGCCCGACCTGGTGCTGTGCGGCCGGCAGGCGTCCGATGACGATCAGGGCTTCGTCGGCCCCGCGCTGGCCGAGGTCCTGGGCTGGCCGCACGTGTCGACCGTGACCAAGTTCACGCCGGCCGACGGCGGCAGCGACGTGTGGAAGGAGACCGAGGGCGGGCACGAGGTCTGGCGCGCGTCGGGCCCGGCCGTGCTCACGGTCCAGAAGAGCGAAAAGGAGCCCCGCTACCCGTCGCTGCCCGGGATCATGAAAGCGAAGAAGAAGGAGATCCCGGAGAAGGATGTGGCCGGCCTCGGCATCGACACCGGCGGTCCCGCCATCGAAGTCGTGAAGATGGAGCCGCCTCCCGCGCGCGGCGGCGGCAAGATCCTGAAGGACAGCGATGCCAAGGCGGCCGCGGCGGAGCTGGTGCGCCTGCTGCGCGACGAGGCCAAGGTCCTATGA
>CAZTAI010000318.1:0-1888 GCA_964611555.1 uncultured Chloroflexota bacterium
CCAAGATGCGGGCCAGCTTCATCCTGCTCGGGCCACTGCTCGCCCGATTCGGGCGCGTGATCATGAGCAACCCGGGCGGCGACCGGATCGGCCGGCGGCCGGTCAACCTCCACGTCGACGCGATGCGCGCGCTGGGCGCCGACATCGAATACCGAAACGGCTACTACTTCGCGCGCTCACCGGGCCGACTGCGCGGGACCGACATCAGCTTCCCGACGGTGACCGTGATGGGCACCGAGAATGCCATCCTGGCCGCCTCGTTGGCAGAGGGTAAGACTGTCATCCGACCAGCTGCCCAGGAGCCCGAAGTCGACGACCTGATCCTGCTACTCCAGAAGATGGGCGCAGAGGTCGAGCGCACCGCGCCCGACACGGTTGTCGTGGAAGGCCGGCGCCGCCTCCGCGGTGCAGAGCACAACGTGCTGCCTGACCGCATCGAGGCGGGCACCTTTGTCATCGCCGCCGCGGTCACCGGCGGCGAAGTGATGCTCGAGTCGGCGCCGTGCGACCACCTCGGCGCATTCCTCGAGGTCCTGTCCGACATCGGCGTCCCTCTGGCATGCGGGCGAGACTCGATCGAGGTGCACAAGGGCGATAAGGGTCCCGGCGAGTACGCGCCGCGCGACATCGAGACGGCGCCCTATCCGGGCCTCGCTACCGACCTCCAGCCGCCCACGTCGGTCCTGCTCAGCCAGGCGGCGGGAACCAGCCGGCTTCATGAGGCGATCTTCGAGGATCGGCTCGACTGGCTCGAACAGTTCCGCCGCCTCGGTGCAAATGTCGAGCTACATGACGATCACCACGCCTCGATCACGGGGCCTGCGCGGCTCCACGCGGCCGAGGTCGAGATGGGCGACCTGCGCGCTGGTGCGTCGCTCATACTCGCCGCGCTGGCGGCCGAAGGCACGAGCGTTATTCACGGCGCGCATCATGTTCGGCGGGGGTATGAGAACATCGAGGGCAAGTTCCTCGATCTCGGGGCGCAGATCGAACGTGTCTCGGAAGGGGCGGGCTAACTTCTCATGAAGATCGGCATTGATCTCGGGACGGCCAACATCCTTGTCTATGTGAAGGGCAAGGGCATCGTCGCCCGCGAGCCATCGGTCGTCGCGGTCAGCGACGACAACCACATCGTCGCCGTTGGTGAGGAAGCGCGCGAGATGATCGGGCGCACGCCGGGCAACATCACCGCCATCAGGCCGATGAAGGACGGCGTGATCGCCGACTACGTGATTACCGAGGCGATGCTGCGCTACTTCATCAAGAAAGCCGGACGCTCCTTCACCAAGCCGGACGTGATGATCAGCGTTCCCTCCGGCGTTACCAGCGTCGAGAAGCGCGCGGTCCGCGACGCGGCATTGAAGGCGGGCGCCAGGGAGGCGTACCTGATCGAGGAGCCGCTCGCGGCGGCCATCGGTGCCAACGTGCCCATCAGCGGCCCCTCGGGCAACCTCATCATCGATATCGGCGGTGGCACGAGCGAGATCGCGGTGATCTCCCTCGGTGGTGTCGTTGTTTCGCGTTCAGTGCGCGTTGGCGGCAACCGCTTCGACGAGGCGATCGCGAACTACGTGCGCAAGAAGTACAACGTGATGATCGGCGACCGCACCGCCGAGGAGGTCAAGATCCAGATCGGCACGGCCCTGCCGCTCGAGCGCGAGCTGCACATGGAGGTACGTGGCCGCGACCTCATCGCGGGTCTGCCACGGACGGTGCCGCTCACCAGTTCCGAGGTCATGGAGGCGCTCGAGCAGCCGCTCCAGCAGATCGTCGGCGCGGTGCGCGGAGTGCTCGAGGAGACGCCGCCTGAGCTGTCGAGCGACATCATCGACAAGGGCATGGTCATGTCAGGCGGCGGCTCGCTGCTGCGCAACATCGACAAGCTGCT
>CAZTAI010000319.1:0-1887 GCA_964611555.1 uncultured Chloroflexota bacterium
CGCGGCGACGCCGGAGGCGCGGGAGTCCAGCGAAGCGGTCCGCGCAAGCGTGCCCACGCTGGCGTCGCGCTATCCGGCGCCGCGGCGCGGTCCATCCTCCGGCCTGCGCGCGCCGACCGACCCCACGACGCGCTAGGGCGCCCGCTTTAGTAGCCCGAGCGAGGAGCGCGGTCGATACTGGTCGCGCATGGCCGCACGCACTGACAGTGGCGAATACCTCTCGCTCGTGATCCACGAGCTGCGGAACCCCCTCGTCGGCATCGACGCCGCGGCGCGCGTGCTCGCGCGAGACCTCGGCGAGCATCCGGCGGCCCGCCGCGCGGAGCGCGTCTCGGAGGAGGCCCGTCACCTGCTCGAGCTGCTCGAGAGCGTCACGGACGCCGAGGCTGCCGCGAGCGGGCGCCTGCGCTCCCTGCTGCGCTCCGTCGATCTCTGCAAGGTCGTCCGCGACGCGGTCGAGGGCGCGCAGCTCGGCGGCCACCGCGTCAGCGTCAGCGTTCCCGATGGGGCTGTCTCCGTGAACGCAGACGCGCGCCGCATTGGTCAGGTGCTCGCGAATCTGCTCGCGAACGCCGCGCAGTACTCGCCGGAGGGGTCTGTCATCGAGGTCGCGCTCGACACCGATCCGCTGCGAAAAGCCGCGGTCGTGTCGGTCCGGGATCACGGGGCTGGGATCCCAGCGGCGCAGCGGCGCCGGCTCTTCCGCAAGTTCTCGCGCCTCTCGAGCGCCGATGGCACGCGCGGCTCGGGACTGGGGCTCTACATCTCGAAGGCCATCGCCGAGGACCACGGCGGCGAGGTGCGCTACGCGGCGGCGCGTCCCGGCAGCGTGTTCTCCCTCGTCCTTCCGCTGCGTGCGCGGGCGAGGAAGAAGAGATGACCCGCGTCGAGATCGTTGACGACCACTTCCTCTTCGCCGACGCGCTCGGGAGCGTGATCCGGCAGCTGCCGGGCTACGAGGTGGTGGGCATCGCGCAGAGCGGAGCGCAGGCAGTCTCCATCGCGCGCACGGCGAGCCCCGACGTGATCCTCCTCGACTACCACCTGCCCGGATATGACGCGGTCGACCTGATCCCTCGTCTGCGCCAGCTCAGCCCGGATGCGCGGATCGTCGTTCTCACCAGCGACACCAGCGACGCCACGCTCATGCGGGGCCTGCGCGCCGGTGTGGACGGCTACCTCACCAAGGAGCGCGCTCTCGACGATGTCCTGGAGGCGCTGCGGGCCGTCGCCGCTGGCGAGCGCTACCTGACGGACGAGCAGCTGGCCCGGACCCGGGCACTCTCGGGCGAGGGGACCGGCGAGGCGCTGACGGAGCGGGAGCTGGAGGTCCTCCGGCTCCTGGGGCAGGGCAAGGAGTCGCAGTCCATAGCCGACGAGCTGACGATCAGCGCCAACACCGTCCGGACGCACCTCCAGAACATCTTCTCGAAGCTGGGCGTCCACTCGAAGCTGGAGGCGGTGACGGCGGCGAACGCTCGGGGATTGCTCTAGCCGCTCGGCGGCCTCCTTCTCACCCTACGTCGCGTGCGGCCCAAAGCGCGACGGGCCGGGCCTGACGCTCCTTGTCTTCGAACGCTCCTACCCGGCCACGCCGCGACGGTCCGCCCGCGACGAGGGTTCGCGTCGGCCGCCTCGCCCTGCCGGCACCAAGGCGTTCGCCTTGTCTGGGAGTACGTAGAACGTCGTAGGCGGGACCACCCGTATCTCGTATGCCCGCTCGGGCCCCTGCCCGGAAGACTCTCGGCATGGCCACCACAGGTTCTCGGCCGCGTCTGGGCGAGCTGCTTGTCCGCGCGGGCGTGGTCACGCCGGAGCAGGCCGACGCCGCCGCCGCGGTCCACCGCGCCAACGAGCGGACCATCGGGCAGCAGCTGCTGGCCGACG
>CAZTAI010000320.1:0-1885 GCA_964611555.1 uncultured Chloroflexota bacterium
CTTACAGGCGCGGGCCGCGCGTTCTCGGCGGGTCAGGACCTTCGCGACCGCGCGGCTGCCATTGAGAGCGGCGGCGAGCTGCGCCTCGGCGATGAGCTGCGGCGCCGCTACCACCCCGCGATCTCCGCGATCCGCACGATGCGCAAGCCGGTCATCGCCGCGGTCAACGGGGTCGTGTCCGGAGCTGGCTTCGGCCTGGCCGTCGCGTGCGACATCCGCGTCGCAGCCGCGTCCGCTTCGTTCCGCGCAGGCTGGGCGAAGGTCGGCCTGGTCCCCGACGCAGGATCGGCGTTCTTCCTGCCGCGGATCGTGGGCTGGGGGCGCGCGCTCGACATCGTCCTGACCAGCGAGACGATCCCCGCGGACGACGCGCTGCGCATCGGCCTCGTTACACGGGTCTGGTCGGACGACTCCTTTAGTAAGGAGTGGCGCGCCTTCGCGCGCGGCCTGTCGGAGGGCGCCACCGAGGCCCTCGCCCTCTCAAAGGAGGGGCTGAACGCGGCGTGGGACCGCGCCTTCACCGAGTTCCTCGAGGTGGAGGCCGAGCTGCAGGACCGGGCCGGCCGCACGCGCGACTACGCCGAGGGCGTGCGCGCGTTCGTCGGCAAGCGTCCAGCGAAGTTCGAGGGGCGCTGATGCCCGGCTGGTCGAAGACTGCGGCAGTCGTTGAGCGGCCCGCGGGCAAGACGACGGGACCCCCGGTCCTCGACCGCCCCGAAATGCAGCCGCAGCGACGAAAAGCGCCAGGTCAGCACTTCGACCCGCGCGACGCT
This sequence comes from uncultured Chloroflexota bacterium, assembly GCA_964611555.1. GTDB lineage: Bacteria > Chloroflexota > Limnocylindria > P2-11E > P2-11E > GWC2-70-10. The sequence continues at coordinate 774 of CAZTAI010000320.1, forward strand.
GTTGTCATCGCGTACGTCCGCACCCCGTTCGGCCGCTTTGGCGGGGCGCTGTCGCAGGTGCGGCCGGACGACCTCGCCGCACACGTCATACGACTGGTCCTCGGCACCGCTAGCGCAAAGGGCATCCCGGGCCACGAAGTCGACGAAGTCGTCTTCGGCGCATCGAACCAGGCCGGCGAAGACAACCGCAACGTCGGACGGATGGCGGCGCTCCTCGCGGGACTGCCGAAGGAGACGCCCGGCGTCACGGTGAACCGTCTCTGTGGCAGCGGTCTGGAGGCTGTGAACGACGCCGCCCGCCGGATCCGGATGGGCGAGGCGGATCTCGTCGTTGCCGGCGGCGTCGAGTCCATGTCGCGGGCCCCATGGGTGATGCTCAAGCCATCCGAGGCCTTCCCGAGAGGGGAGCGCGTGCTCGTGGACACGTACCTGGGATGGCGCCTCGTCAATCCACGGATGATCGACCTCGGATACCACCCGATCTCGCTCGGAGAAACGGCCGAGAACGTCTGCGTGAAGGAGGGTGTGTCGCGCGAAGATCAGGACGCCTACGCGCTCCGGTCCCAGCAGCGTTACGCGAAGGCGAAAGCCGCCGGCTTCTTCAATGGCGAGATCGTGCCCATCGACACGCCTGCGGGCCGCGTGACAGAGGATGAGCATCCACGCGGGGACGCATCGCTAGAGAAGCTCGCGAAGCTCAAGCCCGCGTTCCGCGCGGGCGGGACGGTCACTGCCGGGAACTCTTCCGGGATCAACGACGGTGCGGCGGCGCTCGTCATCGCCAGCCGCGAGAAGGCGGAGGCTCTGGGGATCAAGCCGCTCGGCCGGATCGTCGCTTCGGCGACAGCCGGGGTCCACCCGGACCTCATGGGGCTGGGTCCCATCCCGGCGATGCGCAAGCTCGTCGACAGGACGGGGATCTGGCCGGACAAGTGCGACGCCATCGAGCTGAACGAGGCGTTCGCCGCGCAGGTCATCCCCGTGATGCGCGGCCTCGGTCTACCCGAGGATCGGACGAACCCGAATGGCGGAGCCATAGCCATCGGGCATCCCATCGGGGCGTCCGGTGCGCGCCTGGCGGGCACGCTCCTCCGCGAGCTGGCCCGCCGCGA
>CAZTAI010000321.1:0-1878 GCA_964611555.1 uncultured Chloroflexota bacterium
CGAGCTGGCGATGGCGATCTTGATGGGCATCCGCCCGAGCTCCGTGAACGCGGGGACCATGATGATCCCGCCGCCGACGCCCAGCAGCCCCGACAGCAGCCCGGCCACGATCCCCGTGCCGATCAGCACCGCCGTCGACGCTTGCTCCAGCTCGAACTCGGCCGCTTGCGAGACGTCTCCCTGGCGCGGCGGGCTGCTCATCCGCCACGCGGTGAACCCGAGCATGGCGGCCGTCAGGATCATCAGCCAGTGGCCTTCACCCGGCACCTGGTGCGACAACAGCGAGCCCAGGACCGACATGGCGATTCCCGCGGGGACGGTCCACGCCACGACGCGACGATCGATGAGACCTTCCCGGCGGTAGCGCAACGATCCGCTGATCGCGCTGGGCAGGATCGACGGCAGCGTCGTTCCCACCGCCACCAACGCGGGCGCGCCGAGGGCACGGATGGCCGGCGTCGAGATCGTCGCGCCGCCGACGCCGAAGGCGGCCGACAGCACGCCGGTGCCGACCCCCGAGATGACCGTCAGAACGTCCCGAAGCAGTCCTTCTTGGATCAGTTCAGCTCAGTCGCTCGATGATCAGCGCCATGGCCATGCCGCCGGCTGCGCACATCGTCTCCATGCCGAACTGCTTGTCGAGGGTCTGGAGGTCGTTGATGAGCGTGGTCATGATGCGGGCACCGGTCTGACCGAAGGGATGGCCGAGCGCGATGGCGCCACCGTGTGGGTTGAGCTGGCGCTCGATGTCGATGCCGGTCTCGCTGCACACGGGCAGCACCTGCGCGGCGAACGCCTCGTTGAGCTCGACCACGTCGATGTCACCGATCGTCATGCCCGCCCTCTTGAGCGCCTTGGGGATCGCGTCCTTGGGAGCGACACCCATCAGCTCGGGCTCGTTCCCACTGAGCGCGGAAGCGACGACGCGGGCGAGGGGCGTGAGGCCGAGCTGCTTGGCCCGCTCGTCGCTCATCACCAGCACGGCGGCGGCACCGTCGTTCATCGGGCACGCGTTGCCGGCGGTGACCGTGCCGCCCTCGGGCTTGAACACCGGCTTGAGCTCGGCCAGCTTCTCGAGCGTCGTGCCGGCGCGCGGGCAATCGTCCTTGGACACCACGGTGCCGTCGGCCTTGGTGATCGGGACGATCTCCCGCTCGAAGAACCCGTTCTCCTGCGCGGCAACGGCGCGGTCCTGGCTGAGCTTCGCGAACGCGTCCTGGTCTTCACGCTTGACGCTGTACTTCTCGGCCACGTTCTCCGCCGTCATGCCCATGGGGATGTAGACGTTCGGGAACGGAGGCGTGCGACCGAGCAGCTTCTGGTTGATGCCGCTGAAGTCGCGCTCCGGCGGCGCCTGCCCTTCAGGACGCGGTGGGCGGCTGCTCTTCTCGACGCCACCGCACAGGTAGATCTCGCCTTCGCCGGCCTTGATGGCGTGGGCGGAGGAGCGGATGCCCTGCAGGCTCGACGCGCAGAAGCGCTGCACGGTGTGGCCGGGGACCGACAGCGGCAGCTCGGCCAGCAGGCCGGCGACGCGGGCGATGTTGAACCCGGTCTCGCCCGCCTGCGCGACGTTGCCCACGACGATGTCGTCGATGTCGGCGGCGTTGAGCTGCGGGACCTTGGCGAGCAGGGCCCGGAAGATCGTGGCCAGCATCTCGTCGGCGCGGACGTCGGTGAGCGACCCCTTGTTGGCGCGTCCGATCGGGCTGCGGGCGGTCGCGACGATGACGGCTTCGGGCATCTGATCCCCCTTGAATGCACTGCGGTCTGAGTGCCTCGGAGCGTACCCGCCGTCTTGACCGGACCGGTCAAGCGAGGTGCTCAGGCGGGTGTTGGAACCGCCTTCGGCTTCGGCGGGGGGATGAGGCGGGGGGC
>CAZTAI010000322.1:0-1870 GCA_964611555.1 uncultured Chloroflexota bacterium
GCACCCCAACGGTGGCAGCTATGGGGCAAACCTCGGCTGGCTCCGCACCATGGGGCTCATCACCGAGCGCGGGCCGATCACCACCACGGAGGGACTCAAGCGATGAACGACGCGGACCTGGCGGCGATGCCGCTCGAGCAGCTCGACGCGTGGATCCAGCGGCGCGGGGCGGAAGCGCGCGAGGCCAGGGCCCAGCTCGAGCTCGCCAAGACCGACATCGCCCTCGGCTGGAAGGTGATCAACGCACGCATGGCAAGGCCAGCGCGCAGTGGGGCCGCATCCGCGGCGACAGTAGTGGAGCCGGGCCGATAGATCTACAGGTCGCGTCCCGAATCCCCCCGCACAACCTGGACGCCGAGCGCGCCGTCCTCGGCGCCGTGCTGCTCGACGGCGCGATCACCACCGTGGCCGCCGCCCTGGCGCCAGAGGACCTCTACACCGAGGCCCATCGTGCCATCTACACGGCCATGCTCGCCCTGCATGACCGGCGCGCGCCGATCGACATCATCACGCTGAACGAAGAGCTGCGCCGCACCGACCAGCTCCAGTTCGTCGGCGGCCCCTCCGCCCTCGCCCTCATCGTCGAAGAGGCGTCGATCGCCACAAACCTGCCGTCGTACCTCGCCATCGTTCGCAACATGGCCGTGCTGCGCGAGGTGATCAGCACCTCCGCGCATCTCATCACCCAGGCCTTCGACGCCAAGGACGATCCCGGTGCCGTCATCACCGAAGCCTCCGGCAAGCTGGCCGAGCTCGAGCGCCGCCTGGCCGTCGTCCGGGATCCGCTGCCCGTGCACACGTGGGCGGAGCTCATCACGCGTAAGCCCGAGAAGCTCGTCTACGCCTGGCCGGGGTGGGTGGTCGAGAAGAAGATCATCCTGGTCGCCGGCGCCGGTGATTCTATGAAATCGTTTCTGTGCACCTTCGTGGCCGCCATGGTCGCCGCCGGCCGTCCCGCGCTCGAGCCCGACAACAACGACCACCCGTGTCGCAAGGGGCCCGCCCTCATCGTCTCCGCCGAGAACGGCCTCGACGAGGACACCCGCCGCTGCCAGATCCTCCGTAAAGGCCATGACCTGCCCGAGGACCTGCCCATCACCATCCTGCAGGCCGATCAGCTCTCGCTCCGAGATGCCGCCACATGGGCGTCCTTCACGACCCTCGTGACGACCGTGCGCCCCGAGCTCATCGTGATCGACAGCGGCATCAGCGTGGCCAACCTCGACAACGAAAACGACAACGCCGCCGTCGTCGCCTTCATGAAGCGGTGCATCCAGCCACTCGCCCGAGTGCACGGAGCTACCGTCCTGCTTATCGTGCACTCCCCGAAGCCGCCTACGCAGCGGGGCAGCATGCCCTTCACCGACGAGCACGTGGCCCGTGGCGCCTCCGCCTGGCGCAACGCCGCCGATGGCGTGCTGTACCTCAAGCGGGACAAATCCCTCGGCAAGGATGCTGTCGTGCTCCGCCCCGCCAAGGTGCGCGCCGGCTTCCGTCACCCACCCATCTGGTTTCGCATCGAGACCACCGACGTCGACGAGGATGGGCAGGCGAGCGCTGTGAAGGTGCTCTACGGAGGCGAGTTCGCCGAAGAGACCGGGCAGGCCAACGAGGCTGCCGCCGCCCTCGGCAAGGCCATCCCCATCGCCATCCAGGTCCTCAAGCAGAGCCCTGGCAGCCGGATCGCCAAGCTCACCGAGTCCATGGTCACGCAGGGCATCACCGAGGCCACCGCCCGCCGGGCCATCGGCGTCCTCCGCGGACAGAAGGAATGGCCGGCCGGCCCGTACGCCGGTAAGAAGCAGGCCGTGGTCGACGAGGCCCCAGGTCCCCGCAAGATGGTGTTCCTGACCTTCAACCCGTCGATGGA
>CAZTAI010000323.1:0-1869 GCA_964611555.1 uncultured Chloroflexota bacterium
GCAGGAAATCGCGGAGCTCGGGAAAGGCCGCCGACGCGTGCCAGATGCGTTGAAGGCGCTTGGGTGGGAGCAGCGCCACGAGGAAACCGAGGCCGCTGATCAGGACCAGAGAGGGTGCGATCAGCGTGGCCCCACCGGCCCCTCCGCTTGATGACGCGACGCCGGCGACAAGGAGCGCGAATCCCATGATCGCGGTCGAGCACGCGACGATCTGGCGCCGGACGGCGGCCGGACCTCTTCGGCCGCGAGCGCTCAGGCCGATGATGATCGCCGCGGTGAGATCGATGCCCATGAACACCGCAACGGCGGCGAGCCCGAGCCACTTCGGGGCACTCGTCCCGAGCGCAATCAGCGGCCCGCTCGTCGCGACGAATCCGACGATGGCCGCCGGAAGCGCGAACCGCTTCAGCGTCACGAACTGACCCGCCAGGTGCAGCGCGAAGATCGGCTGGGCCAACAGGAAGAGCGTGGCAACTTGGGTGATCGGCGTCGGAAGCGCGCCTCCGACGTCCTTGACGATCTCCTGGACGAGGAGCCACGCGAACGACCCGAAGATGAGCACGAGGTCGAGGGAGATGACGCTGTGGTCGCGTCGGTATCGGGCCACCGCCACGGCAAACAGGGCGGCGAAGATCAGCTCGATGGCGACGGTCAGGATCTGGGTCATGCGGTGACGTCCTCGAGAATGTGAACCGCGGCCACAGGTGCTCTGCCTCGGTTGGGCGTTCCAGGGCTGACCAAATCGCTGTTCGCGAGGATCCGCGCGGCGCCGTCGCCGATGTCCGATTGAAGCCTCAGAGCCACGGTTCCGCCGCTCTCGACGATCCGGATGAATACGTCGACGAGATCGGCGTCGAATTGCGCGCCGCGATGGCGACGGAGTTCTTCGATCGCTTCGGACACACTCCGTGCCTCGCGGTAGACGCGCGTCCGGGTCATCGCATCGAACGCGTCGACGACGCCGACGATGCGGGCTCCTCGGGGGGTGGCCTCGCCCACAAGACCATCGGGGTAGCCCCGACCATCCCAGCGCTCATGGTGATGACGGATGATCGGGCCGAAGGCCTTGAAGCCGTTCAAGGGCTGGCAGATCCGCTCACCGATCTCGGGATGTCGCCGCATCAGGGCCCATTCATCGTCGTCGAGGGGGCCAGGCTTGAGCAGCACACTCTCTGGGACGCCGATCTTGCCGACATCGTGGAGGATGGCGCCGAACGTGACCGCATGTACCTCGGGTGCGGGAAGGCCGATCGCCTGCCCAAGCAGAGCGGCATAGGTCCCCAGGCGCTGGCAGTGGCTCTCGGTGACGGAATCCTTCGCCTCGACGGCGTTCGCCAGCGCCGCCACGACGCCATGCGCGGCCTCCATCCCCCGGAGTGCCACCCTGAGCCGCAACGCGCTCCGGATCCGGGCGAGCAAGACACCGGGCGTGAACGGCTTGCCGATGTAGTCGTCCGCTCCGGCATCCAAACCGACGATCACGTCGGAATGGTCGGTCCGCCCGGTCAGGAGCAGGATCGGTAGGGTGGTGAACTTCGGATCGAGACGGATCCGCCTGGTCGCCTCGATGCCGTCGAGGACTGGCATTTCGACGTCCAGGAGGATGAGGTCGACGGCCTGCTTCTTGAGGATGGTACAGGCTTCATCGCCATTCTCGGCGAGGACCACGCCGTAGCCCGCTCGCTCAAGGACGTGCGCGACGTAGGCGCGGTTCGCGGCGTCGTCGTCGGCGACGAGGATGGCGGCCGTTACATCGTCAACAGATACTGCAAACGGGTGCAGGCGGATGATGTTGGTCATGTCTCTGCCAGTAGGTTGAAGATCTGCCACGGTCAGACACACTGCCGCGTTCGCTTAGTTAAGAGTCGA
>CAZTAI010000324.1:0-1867 GCA_964611555.1 uncultured Chloroflexota bacterium
GCGCGAAGGCCAGGACGGCGGGTCCCGCCCCGGAGAGCGCGGCGCCGAACGCACCGGCCGAGCGCGCCGCTTCGAGGATGGCATCGAGGGCCGGAACGAGACGCGACCGCGCGGCCTGGTGCAGACGGTCGTTCATCGCGACCGAGAGCAGCGCCCCGTCCGCACGAAGGATCGCGGCGACGAGCGCGGCGGCGTGCGACAGGTTGAAGACGGCGTCGGCACGGCTCACGTTGGCCGGCAGTGCCGCGCGCGCCTCCTTCGTCGAGAGCTTGCCGTTCGGCACGAGAAGGCAGACGCGCCAAGCGCTCGGGAACGGGAGCCGCGTCGCGATCGGACCATCGGGCGCCGGAAGCGCGACGGTCATGCCGCCGTACAGAGCGGCGGCCACGTTGTCGGGATGACCCTCGACCTCCGCCGCGACGCGAAGCAGCGTTCGCCGATCCAGCGGCGCGCCAAGGATCGCGTTCGCCGCCGCGACACCGGCGGCGATGGCCGCGGCGCTCGAGCCCAAGCCGCGCGCGAGCGGGATCGCGGAGCGCTGGGTGACGTGCTGCGGTGAGAGGTGCTCCTTCGCCGCTCGGGCCACCGCGCGCGCGGCGATCACGAAGAGATCCTCGTCCGGCCCTCGCTCCTCGCCATTGCCCTCGATCGAGACCGCCCAGGCCCGCGCCGGCCGCACCTCGAACTCGGCAAGCAGCGGAAGCGCGATCGCGAAGGAGTCGAACCCGGGACCCAGGTTGGCGGAGGACGCGGGCGCGCGTACGCGCAGCTCGCTCATGTGGCGCGTACCGCGCGGCGGACCGCGTCGAGGTCCGCGTCGACCTCGGCCACCGCGGACGCTCTTCGCGTGGCCGTATCCGGATCCTTGAGTCCGCTACCGGTGAGGACACACACGACCCGCTGGATCCCGCTGAGCTCGCCCCTCTTCGCTCTCTGACGGAGTCCCGCCACCGAAGCGGCGCTCGCGGGCTCGCAGAAGACACCTTCGCATTGAGCCAGGTACGAGTACGCCTCGAGGATCTCGTCGTCGGTCACCGCGTCGATGGCGCCGCCCGATTCGTCGCGCGCCTGCACGGCAGACGACCACGAAGCGGGGTTCCCGATGCGGATCGCGGTCGCGACCGTCTGCGGATCACTGACCGGCTCACCGCGCACGATCGGCGCCGCGCCCGCGGCCTGGTACCCGAACATCCTCGGCCGCGAGGCCGCGATCCCCCAGGCCTCGGCCTCGGTGAAGCCCCGCCAGTACGCGGTGATGTTCCCGGCGTTCCCGACGGGGATGAAGAGCGCATCCGGCGCGCGTCCGAGGTCCTCGCAGATCTCGAAGGCGGCCGTCTTCTGACCCTCGATGCGGTATGGATTCACGCTGTTGACCAGCGTGCCCTCGCCCTCGTCCGCCAGCCGCCGCGCGAGCGCCAGGGCGTCGTCGAAGCTGCCACGGACGGCGACCACCCGAGCACCGAACACGATGGCCTGGCCGAGCTTGCCGAGCGCGACGTTCCCGGCCGGCAGGATGACCGCGCAGCGCAGCCCGGCGCGGGCGGCGTACGCGGCCGCGGACGCGGCGGTGTTCCCGGTGGAGGCGCAGAGGACCGCCGTCGCACCCTCCTCGAGCGCCTTCGCCACCGCGACGACCATGCCGCGATCCTTGAACGAGCCGGTCGGGTTCATGCCCTCGACCTTCAGCCAGACCTCACGCACACCCGTCTCCGCCTCGAGTCGGGGCGCGCGCACCATCGGCGTCGATCCCTCGCCGAGCGATAGGCGCGGCGTCCGCGCGGTGATGGGGAGTCGCGCGGCATAACGCTCGATCAGCCCGCTCCCCCCGCCCATGGAAGCCCACATCCTAGTGAGCGTGACATCCTTG
>CAZTAI010000325.1:0-1862 GCA_964611555.1 uncultured Chloroflexota bacterium
TGAGCGCGGCGCGCAGCTTGTCGATCATCAGGCTGCGCCGCAGGTTGTCCTCGAAAGCGCCCTTCGTCATGGGGGGGAGCTGGCTCCGCAGAATCATCTCGTACCGTTGTTCGCCGACGAACCGCCCGTTCTCCTGCAGGCCGGGGATCGCAAAAATCTGCTGCGCCAGCTCTTCGTCGCTGACGGTGATGCCGTGGCGCTCCGCCTCGACGAGGGCGGCCTGCTCGTCGATCATCTGCTGCAGGATCTGCTGATCGATGCCGAGCTGGCGCAGCAGCTGGTCGCTCAGGCCGGCGCCATAGGCGGTGCGGTAGGCCTGGATCTGGGAGTTGTACCGCTGCAGGAACTGCCCCGCGGTGACATCGCGGCCCTCGACTTCGGCGATCACCTCGCTGGGGGCCGCGCCCACGCCAACCGCGGTCGGATCGCTGAGAAAGCTGGGGATATAGAACACAATGAAGGCGAGCACCACGAGGCCGAGGCTCCACTTGAGCCAGCCTTTGTGGCGACGCATCCGGTCGAGCATGGTCATCGAATAAAACCTCTGGAAAGACCTTTCATCTTACATCGTTGAACAAATCCACTCGAACCCCTCCGTTTTCGCACCGGTTGACCCGGGTGCATGCGGGTTCATGTGGTATATTTGCTGGGTTTAGAAGGACTTAGCGGCACTCTGCCGCACATGCATGCCCGAGCGCGCCCCCGCCCCTGCGAGCGGTGACACCGATTTCCCCCAAGCCTGACGTCGCGCGCCACAGGGGTCGCGGTGTCCGTCGTATCGACTTCGCCAGCCGCGTCAAGGCACGCTTGCGTGCCCTCCGGGGGCGCCTAGAGCGGCGCGACGCCATGATCGATGCCGTCCGCGAAGCGAATGCCACGCTGGATCCACAGAAGGTCGGGGTATGGCTCGTACGGCAGGCCGAGGAATGGATTCCGGCGCCCTGCTGGGCCGTCGTGGCGCCGGACATCAATGGACAAATGAACGTGCTCGCCGAAAAAGGATTGACGCCGGAACATCACCCGTCGGTATGGGCCGCGGCCAATTGGGTCGTGGCGCAGGGCGCCGAGTTCATGTCCGCCGACCTCTCGAAAGACCGGCGGGGCGGGGGAGATGCGTACGGCAGCGCCATGGCGCTGCCGCTCGCCTGCCGCAACCGGACGTTCGCCGCCCTGGTCGGCCTCGACCCGATGCCGTCGGCCACGCCACCCTCGCTCGGGACCACCGTGCTGGCGGCGATGCGCACGCTGCTCGAGCCGGCCGCCTTCGCGCTCGACAACGCGCTGTCCTTTCAAAAGGCGGAGGCCCTGTCGGTCACCGACGACCTCACCGGGCTCTCCAACTCTCGCTACCTGAACATGATCCTGCGCCGGGAGGAAAAACGTTCGCTTCGCAGCGGCAGGCCGCTCTCGGTGCTCTTCATCGACATGGACGGCTTCAAGAACGTCAACACCCATCACGGGCATCTCGCGGGCAGCAAAGCGCTTGTCGAGGCCGCCGGCGTCATCCGCTCGTGCGCCCGTGAGACGGACGTCGTGGCCCGGTTCGGCGGGGACGAGTTCTCGCTCATCCTGCCCGATACGGGCCGGGAGGGCGCTGTGGCGGTGGCCGAGCGCATCCTCGAGCGGCTCCGGGCCTATTCGTTTCTCGAGGGGGAGGGCCTGGCGCTGCGCCTGACGGCCTCGATTGGCATCGCCACCATGCCGGACGTGACCGGATCGGCCGAAGATCTACTGAAGGCGGCGGATACCGCGATGTACCGGGTCAAGGATTCTGGCAAGGACGCCATTCATATCGCAGAAGGGAACACGTAATTGGGGTTGGGCTCGTTTTTCTCGCTGTTTTCCAATGACCTCGCCATCGA
>CAZTAI010000326.1:0-1843 GCA_964611555.1 uncultured Chloroflexota bacterium
GGCGAGATCGGCCGCCCGGTCGAGGGCCGCCTCCTCGTCGGCTGTGGCTGAGCGGCGCCAGAGGAGCGCCGCCCCGTCCTTGGTCACCTCGAAGACCTCCGACCCGCGGTTGAGGCACAGGTGCAGCCGGCCGGGTCCCGCCGGGCGCGCCTCGAGCTGCCCATCGACGTTGCCGACATGGGTGCCGCTGACGACGAAGACGTGCACCCCCGCGGCGCACAGGGCCTCGATGCGTGCCCGGGCGCCGCTGGCATCGGCCTGGCGATCGGGGACAGCGGTGCCGTCCCAGTCGAACACGATCGCTTCGAACGTGGAGTCGAGAAGGTCCGCCACCGGATCCGGCACTGTGCCATCAGCGAGCCCGAGTGCCGCTACGGGCGGCGGGTTCGTTGCCATTCCCCCATCGGCGCCACCGCAGCCAGCACGGCCGTCACCCAGTCGCCCGGTCGCCAGAGTCTCGTGACCGGTCGGGACATGAGCTCCAGCTCGAGCGGGATCAGCACCGCTCCTTGCAACGCGTCCAGCGGACCGTCGCGATGCGCCCGGTCCAGCACCTCGCCGGCGAGGTACGAGCGCGCGTGGCACCAAGGCTCGAGGTCGGTCGCCCGGCACACGTCGATCTTCGTGAGCGGGGAGCGCAACTGCTCCTCGGCACCGTGCGCCAACAAGTTGGTCCAGGCCCAAGCCGGAACGCTGTGCCCCGAATCCACCAGGTGCTCGACATAGCGCCCTGCCAGCACGGCCTCGCACTCGACGATCAGCTCGCGACCGCTCGAGCCCGTGTCACGACGCCGCATGAGCCCGCCCCATCTGTCCGGCGTCGGCACAGCGCACCTCCCTTACGAATTGCGGTTGCGCGCACAGTGACACTGCGAGCCGGTACCCAGGTAGAGGCGAAGGTCCCCCGGGCGGCGGTCAGCTCGCCCTGGTTGGCTCCCTTCCCACCGGCCGTCGCCGTGTCCGTCTTGCCCAGCTCGTCGAACCAGGCGATGACCCCGACCATCAGCCTGCGGCCGCCGTCTCGCTCGCCTCGGCCGTGAACTCCAGGAACGCCTCCCAGGCTCTGGGCCCGTAGACGCTCGCCGTCCCGCCGTCCATCAGCAAGGCCACCGCCAGCAGCTCCGCCACCTCCTCTGGGGTGGCGCCGGCCTTGGCCGCGGCGCGGGCGTGGTGCGCGATGCAACCGTCACAACGCTTCGCCACGGAGATGGCCAAGGCGACGGCCTCCTTCACCCGCCCAGGCACGACCCCGTCAGCCATCGCCGCGTCGTGCAACGACAGGAAGCCGGCCCATGCGTCAGGGATGGCGTGGCGCAGCGACTTCGTCGGCCCCCGAAGCTCACCCAACAGCTCGTGGTTGTGGCCCATCTTCGACTCCCTCCGAGGCAGTCCACGGCCTCGACTCACAGTGTCGGTAAGGCGACGACGATCGGGAAGGGCCGAAGGTCACCGATCACGGCGCCGCAGTGCCCTGGGCGCCAACGCGGTCGAGCGCCGACGATGACGCTGCGAACGACGCCGGCATCGGTTGAAGTGACGTCAGGCAGCGGCGGCGGAGTACATCTCTTCGATGAGGTCGCCGAAGCGGGCGGTGACGACGTCTCTCCGGACTTTGAGCGTCGGTGTGAGCTCGCCTGAGGTGACCGTCAGCTCACGAGGGATGAGACGCCACGCCTTGATCTGCTCGATCGGAGCCCGCTCTTCGTTCACCCGATCGACGGCGAAGGTGATCGCGTCGTGCAACGAAGGATCGTCTAGCAACGCCTCGAAGTCCGCGAGCCCGCCCTGCTCACCAGCCCACCGTCTCACTGCTTCGGTGTCGAGAGCGAGCAGCGCGGTGAGA
>CAZTAI010000327.1:0-1831 GCA_964611555.1 uncultured Chloroflexota bacterium
GGGTCGAGGGGGCGGCCGGCGTCGGCGCACGCCCGCGCGTAGGTGAGCAGCGCTTCGTCCGCGTCAGCGGTGGGCACATCGCCGAGCAGGTCCTGCCACGCGCCGTGGATCCACGCGCAGTAGCGGCAGCCATTGACCTCGGTGACAGCGAGGATGACGCGCTCGCGCGTCCGCCCGTCGATCGCGCCGCCCGGCAGGTACGAGGAGATCAGGCCTGGGACCGTGCGGCCCAGCTCGAGCAGCCAAGGCGCGATGAGGGCGGGGGTGGCGGTGCGCCGGGGGAAGGGGTCGCGGGCGTCCATGGCGGAAGGATACGGGCCGGCTACCGCTCGCCCAGCACGCTGAGCACGAGCCGCTCGATGACGGCGCGGGCTGCGCTCTCGTCGCGGCCCCGCACGGTGCGGAGGTTGTCCCACGACGCCCAGGACAGGACGAGGTCGAGCGCGTCGAGGACATCGGCTCGGTCGGCGGGTCCGAGGGTGTCCAGCTCTGGCGCGAACGCGGCTTCGACCTCGCTGCACAGAAAGGCCTGGCCGTCGCGCAGCCGCTGGGTGATCTCCGCGGAGAACGGTCCGTGCACGTCGGCCGCCCGCCGGATCGGGGTCACGACCTCGAGCAGCTGCGAGCGCTGGTGCAGGAACTGCGCGATCCGTTCGCGCAGCGGCAGCGCCGGATCGATCGGGAGCAGCAGGAACGCCACTCGGTCGACGAGCCGCTCGGCCACTGCCGCGTGTAGTGATTCGAGGTCGACGAAGTGCTGGAACACCGATCGCACAGACACGCCGGCCCGTTCGGCGACCCGCGGCGCGGTAGGCCGGAGGTCGCCGTCCTCGAGCAGCCCGATGGTCGCGTCGACGATCGACTCGCGCGTCCGCCGGGACCTGGCCGTCCGGCCGTCGAGAGGCTCCACTTCTTGCACGGTGCGTGCAGCATAGGTTCCTCTACCGTCTGGTCGTGCCCTCCATCGATGACCTGCTCCGCGACGCTCGCGGCCGGATCGGACGGGTGTCGCCCGCGGAGGCAGTCGAGATCGCGCAGCAGGGTGGACTGCTTGTCGACATCCGGCCGAGCGAGCAGCGCGCGCGGGACGGGGAGGTGTCCGGCGCGCTGGTCATCGACCGCAACGTCTTGGAATGGCGGCTCGACCCGGCCAGCGCGCACCGCATCCCCGAGGTGACCAGTCACCGCCAACCCATCGTGGTGCTGTGCAACGAGGGCTACGCGTCGAGCCTCGCCGCGGCCACGCTGGCGGCGCTCGGCTTCGTGACCGTGGTCGACGTGATCGGCGGCTACCAGGCGTGGCGCGCGGACGGGCTGCCCACCACCGCGCGCTAGTCCCCCTGGTCGCCTTGCGTGGGGGCCACCGGTGAGCCGTGGTGGAGCACCATCCGCCACCGTCCGCCGCTGCGGACGAACACGTTGACCGCGGCAACCGTCCCGCCGAGCTGCTCGCTGATGAGGTTCTCGTCGACGGTCACCCACGCGGTGTCGCCGAGCAGCTCGGTGCGCTCCTCGGTGAGGATGAACTGCATCTCGCCCGGGCCGCGGAAGAGAGCGAACCACGACCCCGACACCTCACCCCAGCCGTGGAGCGTCCGCCACCCTGGATGGGTGCAGGCAACACGGTCGGAGTGCTCCCACACATCGGACATCGCGTCGAGGTCACGCGCCTCGAACGCGGCGTAGAACGCCTGGTTGGCCGCTCGCACCGCGTCGAGATCGGCCGCTCCGCTCATCAGTGGACCGAGTCGCACGTCATGCCGCATTCTCGACGGCTCTGAACGCCGCTCGCGGCGTCCTCCTCCTCACCAGGGGCCCCACCCTGCCTGCG
>CAZTAI010000328.1:0-1829 GCA_964611555.1 uncultured Chloroflexota bacterium
GCCCGATGCGCGCGAGCTGCGCCCGTCCGGCGGGCCGGGCGACCGTCGCGACCGGCCCCGGCGTGATCGTGAACTCGTCGTTCATGGTGTCTCCGTTTGTTCCGTCCGCAGAGCTCATTCTGCGGCCCGTTGACGGTCACCCTGGGGAGCGCGCCTGACAGGTTCCTGAGAAACGCGAGACGATGTGGCCATGACCGAACCACGCACCATCGACCCGAACGAAGACCCGGTCTGCGGGATGCGCGTCGACCCCGAGGCGGCACGCGCCCGGGGTCTGACCCTCACCCACGAGGGGCGGGAGTACGCGTTCTGCGGCAAGGGCTGCCTGCTCGACTTCAAGGACGAGCCGGCGAAGTTCCTCGACCCGGGGTACCAGCCCTCGATGTAACGAGCGAGGCCCCGCCGGCGGCGGGGCCTCGAGTTCGGAGGGAGCGGCTGGTCCTACGGCGTGAGCCACACCGGGTATTCGGTCTGACTCGCCTCGGAACCGTCCTTGGCGGAGAGCTCGTAGACCTGGAGCGTGCCCCAGCCCGCCTTGGCGACGGTGTACGGGATCCGCTCGTCGAACGTGCCCCAGCAGCCGGTGCCGCAGGTCGCCATGACCTGCTTCTGCGCCAGGACGCGACCGCCGCCATTGGTGATCCGCACCTGGAAGGTCGCCTCGAAGGTGTTCGCGACGCCGCTGATCCGCGCCGGGTTGGCGAGCACGCCGCCCCAGGCCGGACGGTCGACGAAGATGACGGGCAGCTGATCGAGGTAGTCATCGCGATTCACCGCCTCGTCGAGGATGACGCCCTCGCCGCTGAACGCCCCGACGGGCTCGCCGTCGAGCTCGAACTTGACGCCCTTGACCGTCGGGAACTGGGTCAACGTGTAGACCACCTGGGCCAGCCGGCCAAGGACGGAGGCCGATCCCCCACCCGACTCGAACTCACGGGACAGGTCGACCGTGGCGACGCCGTCCTTGATGGTCAGGCCGAGGAAGCGCGTCCCGTCGGGGATGGCCGTGTACATGGCCGGCCGCGCGCCCAGCTCGTCGTCGTTGGGGCCCAGGAGCAGCGCGGACATGGCCGCGGATCCGACGGCGGGCGTCCTCGGGATCTCGCGCAGGACGGGCACCAGGCCCGAGTTGTCGACGAAGCTGCCGAGGAAGAAGTACACCCGGACCGTCGTGGTTTCGCCGCTCGGGGTGGGCTCGGCGCCCGGGGTGCTGCCCGGCGTGGCGCCGGGCGAGGAGCCGGGCGTGCTGCCGGGTCCGGAGGACGAACCGGGGGTCGGCTCCTCGCTGGGGATCTCCAGGGAGGGCTGCTCGGTGAGCGGAGGTGTGGCCACGCCGCCGAGGTCGCCCGTCGCCGGCCCGCAGGCCGCGACGAACAGCGCCGCCAGGAGGATGGGCAGGATGCTTGCGATGGAGGTTCGATGGCGGTTCATGGCTTGGGCCTCGCTGACTCGGTGGACGCCGTGACGGCGTTCGATCCGTGGCTAGCCTCGCCCCCGTCCGTGTCCGCCCCATCGCGCCCCGGTAACGATCGAGTGACGGGCAGGGTAAGCGAGACCACGAGCCCGCCACCGGGCCGGTTCGCGGCCGCGAGCTCGCCGCCGAGGAGCGCGGCATGCTCTGCGGCGATCGCCAGCCCGAGGCCGGAGCTGCCGCCGTGGCGCGAGGCGTCGGCCTTGTAGAAGCGATCGAACAGGTGGGCGACGGCGTCGCCGGACACGCCGGGGCCTCGATCCGCCACCGAGACGCGTGCCGTGGAGGCGTCGTGCTCCACCGAGACCTCGACGGGCGAGTCGGGCGCGTGGTGCCGGGCGTTGTCGAGCAGGTTGCC
>CAZTAI010000329.1:0-1818 GCA_964611555.1 uncultured Chloroflexota bacterium
ACTTGCTCATGTCGATCCCGTGCGCGATGCAGGTGCTGTAGGCGATGACGAGCGAAGGACCCGGCCATGCATCGGCCTCGAGCAGCGCCTTCGTCGTCTGTTGGTCGTTCGCGCCCATCGAGACCTGGGCCACGAAGACATTGCCATAGGCGCGCGCGATCGCGCCGAGGTCCTTCTTGGCGGTCCCCTTGCCAGCGGCCGCGAACTTCGCCACGGCGCCGCGGGGCGTCGCCTTCGAGGACTGGCCGCCGGTGTTCGAATAGACCTCGGTGTCGAGGACGAGGATGTTGACGTTGCGACCGGACGAGAGGACCTGGTCGACGCCGCCGAAGCCGATGTCGTATGCCCAACCGTCGCCGCCAATGATCCAGACGCCCTTGCGGACGAGATCGCCGGCGAGCGCCAGCAGGTGTCGGGCGTCCGACCGCAGCGGGCCTTTGACCCGAGCAAGCGCCTCGCGCAGGAGGGCGACCCGGTCGCGCTGGAGCCCGATCTCCACCTCGGTGTCCTGGACGGCTCCGAGGAGCCCACTCACGAGGTCGGTGCCGAGCTTCGGCGCCAGGCGTTCGATGAGCCGGCGAGCGTGATCCGTCTGCGCGTCGAGCGCGAGCCGCATCCCGAGTCCGAACTCCGCGTTGTCCTCGAAGAGCGAGTTGTTCCACACCGGGCCGCGGCCGGCCGCATTGACCGTCCACGGCGTCGTGGGCAGGTTGGCGCCGTAGATCGACGAGCAGCCCGTCGCGTTGGCCACGATCATCCGGTCGCCGAAGAGCTGGCTGACCAACCGGATGTAGGGCGTCTCGCCGCAGCCGCCGCACGCGCCCGAGAACTCGAAGAGCGGCTCGAGGACCTGGCTGCCCTTGACCGTGTCATGCGGGATCAGGCTGCGATCGAGCGGCGCGATGGATTGGAAGAAGTCCCAGCGAACTCGCTCGACGTCGCGGTGGGCGGCGACCGGCTCCATGTTGATCGCCTTGTGGCTCGTGTCGGTCTTGCTCTTCGCGGGGCAGACGTCGACACAGACGCCGCAGCCGGTGCAATCGTCCGGCGCAACCTGGATGGTGAGTCGGTGGTCGGGAAGGTCGCGGCTGCGAAACTCCTTGTGGAGGAAGTCGGCCGGCGCCGCCGCGACGGCCGCCGTCGGGAACACCTTCATCCGGATCGTCGCGTGCGGGCAGACCATCGCGCACTTGCCGCAGTCGATGCAGATCGCCGGGTCCCAGATCGGGATCATCTGGGCGATTGCCCGCTTCTCGTACTTCGTGGTCCCGGTCGGGAACGTGCCGTCGACCGGGAGCGCGCTCACGGGCAGCTGGTCGCCGTCGCCGGCCATCAGCCGCGACGTGATGCGGGCGACGAAGTCGGGCACGTCATCGGGCAGCGGCGGGGTCGTCGGAAGACTGCCGTTGACGCGGCCCACCGTCACGTGCTTGAGTCGCTCCAACGACCGGTCGATGGCGGCGAAGTTACGGGCGACGATCGCCTCGCCGCGCTTCGCGTAGGTCTTTTCGACGAAGCCCTTGATCCGGGTGATTGCCTCGGCCGCCGGCAGGATGCCCGCGAGCTCGAAGAAGCACGGCTGCATGACGGTGTTGATCCGGCTGCCCATGCCGGCCTCTTCGGCGATGGCGATCGCGTCGATCACCCAGAAGTCGATCTCCTTGTCGAGAATCAACTGCTGGACGCCGCCCGGCAGGTGCTCCCAAACCTCTTCGGGCCCGTACGGCGCGTTGAGCAGGAACGTCGCCCCGTGCTTGGCGTGTTCGAGGACCTTCGTCTTGCCGAGCAGGCCGAACTGGTGGCAGGCGACGAAGTCGG
>CAZTAI010000330.1:0-1812 GCA_964611555.1 uncultured Chloroflexota bacterium
CCATCTCGCCGTAGCTGACAGACGCGCCCTGGCAGCGGATCGCGACCTTGTCGGGCCGCTCCGCGCGATGGGCGTCGACATAGGTTGCGGACGCGTTGTACCGGTCGCCCAGCTCCGGTAAGCGCAGCTCCCCCACGGTCGGGATTATGACGGCGGTATCTCGCGTCCCAGGTCGGAGCTGACGCGCCTCAGCGCAGCCTCGAGCTCCCGCGCCGACGACGGCCGCAGGTTTGGATCCACCGACAGACACGACTCGAGCAGACCGGCGAGGACGCGTGGCACCGTAGCGACGAGGTCGGCCAGTGGCTGCGGCGGGACAGACAGCTGCGGATAGCGTGCGATCACGTCCGTATCGTCCGTGTCGCCTTCGCCAAAGGGAGCGATGGCGCTGAGCGCCTCATAGAGCGTCGCCCCGAGGCCGAAGAGATCGGTGCGGCCATCGACGGTGCCCGCCGTGCACTGCTCGGGGGACATGTACGGCGCCGTCCCTACTGGATGCGGGAGCGCGAGACCACGAGCGCCACGGCGCGCGAGGCTGAGATCGAGAAGATGAGTGCCGGCGCCAGTCGCGACGTTCGCTGGCGTGATGTCGAGATGAAGGATGTCGTGGTCGTGTAAATACGCGAGCGCGGCTGAGACGTGCACGCCGATGCGGCAGACGTCGAGGGTCGGCACGGGACCGACGACATCGAGGAGGACGTCGAGCGAAGGATCCCCCACGTACTCCCATACAGATCGTGCCGGCGCCTCCTCGCTCCAACGTATCAAGCGGACCAGACCGGGATGTTCGAGGCCGGTTGCGATCGTCACCTCTCGCGCGAACGCGTCGCGCGCGCTTTGATCGGTGACGAGCGCGGGCCTAAGGACCTTGACCGCGACATCAGTGCCGGTCCGTCGGTCAGTCGCCCTATACACCTCGTAGCGCCGTCCGCCGCCGAGCCGCTCGACGACCACCAGGTCCTCGTCGATGAACGCACCGGCGGGTCGCTCGCCTTCCAGCACGCGGAAAGCCTACGAGAAAGCCGTACCCCTACTGGAGTACCCGATGACCCGCACCCCCGTTTCCGTTTGAATTTGCGGAGAGGTGAACATGTTTTCGCATCTTTTCGACCGACTTATCGAACTGTTTCTTCACCTGAAGCTCGGTACCGCAGCGGCGGTGTTGATCGTCGGCTTGAGCGGAGTGCTCATCACGGCGACGGTCGTGGGCGACGAGGTCCGCATCCAGGTGTTCGCCCCTGCTGCCGCGCATCAGACCAGTGAGGGACCCGGCTGTGAGGCCGCGCTCGCCGCGCGCAGCGAGGCCCTGCGGCGACTCGACGACGAGGTGGCGAAGGCACGCGCCGACCTCCGCGTGATCCGCGACCTGGCCGAAGCCCTCGCGGAGCGGACCAATAAGGATCTATCGGATGAGACGCTCGACGCCGCCGAGGGGGACGTACGTGCCCAGATGGATGCCGTGCGCAGTCGGGCTCGCGATGAGATCCGGCTCGACACAAATCTCTCTGCGTGCGAGGACAACGACCCGGCCACGGGCATCGTGCTCAGCGACACTGCCCTCGCCGACCTCCGGCAGCGCTACCGCGTGATCGTCGACCGCGCCATCACCGACCTGCAGACCATCCTCGTGAGCGCCGGCGAGCTCTTCGACCGCCTGGTGCGTGAAGCGCGGATGAAGCGGGTGGAGGCAGGCAACGCGAGCGGCGGCAGCGGCAGCGGGTCGGGCGACTAACGCCCATCCACTAAGCGATCGATCCGCGTAAGCACGGCGGCGCGTCCCTCATGTAATAGGGCGCCATCCCACAGCGCCGG
>CAZTAI010000331.1:0-1811 GCA_964611555.1 uncultured Chloroflexota bacterium
GCGGCCCAGATCCTCATCGCGCTCGCCGTCGGATCGTCGATCCTGCTGCAGGCGCGAGGGACGGGCCTCTCATCCACGTTCGGCGGCGAGTCGACCGCATATCGCAGCCGCCGGGGACTCGAGCGGATCCTCTTCCGCCTCACCCTCGTCCTCGCCATCGCCTTCGTCATCATCTCGCTGGTGGGTGCTCGCCCCGGCGGTTAGTAGCCATTGACCGGACGCGACAAGTTCATCGTCATCGTCCTCATCGGCCTTCTCGCTCTTACGAGCGTGGCAGCGGTCGTTGCCGAGGGCGATCGGCCCGCGACGCTCCCCGCGTTCGGCGGCAGCTACGTCGAGGGGGTCGTCGGCAGCGTCGCCCATCTGAACCCGCTGCTTGCCGAGACGGACGTCGACCGTGATGTGGGGCGCCTCGTCTTCAGCGGCCTGACCCGATCCGACCGCGAGGGCGAGATCGTGCCGGACCTCGCAGCGTCGCTGGACGTCGCGGACGATGGTCAGGTCTGGACATTCGAGATCCGCGACGACGCGCGGTGGCACGACGGGATGCCGGTCGTCGCCGACGACGTCATCTACACCGTGAGCCTGCTCCAGGATCCGCTTTACCAGGGCTCCTACGCCGAGGCGCTGCGCGATGTGACCGTCGAACGTGTTGGTACGAGGGTCGTCCGGTTCACGCTTCCGGGCGCGTACGGTCCATTCGCCGGCAGCACCACGTTCCCGCTGCTGCCTGCCCACAAGCTGGGCGGCGTGCCATTCGCGCAGCTCACCACTGACCCTTTCGACCGGCAGCCGGTCGGGAGCGGTCCCTTCAAGCTCGGCGCCATCGAGGCGCGCGAGGTCGTGCTCCTCGCGAACCTCGACTTCTACCGGCAGGCGCCGGAGCGCACACGTCCGTACCTCGATCGCCTGGTGCTTCGCTCGTATGGGGACATGTCGGAGGCGCTGATGGCACTTGCCCGCGGCGAGCTCGACGGCGTCGCGAGCGTCTCGACGACCGACGCGGAACGCGCGCGCGGCCTGCGCACGATCGCGATCTACAGCTACCCGACGAACGACTACGTCGCGATGTTCCTGGATCTGCGACCGGAGAAACAGGTCTTCCGGGAACGGGCGGTGCGGCAAGCGGTCGCGACCGCGATCGACCGTGGCAGCGTGCTTGGGGCGGCCGTGGACGGGCGCGGCCGCGTGGCCGACTCGATCGTCCCACGGACATCGTGGGCCTACACGGACACGATCGTCCGCTACGAGCATTCCTATGAGGAAGCGGTCGGGCTGCTGGAGCGCGCCGGGTGGCAGGACTCCGACGCCGATGGGGTGAGGGACAAGGCCGGCGTGTCGCTTCGATTCACGATCGCCTCATCCGACGAGCCGGCGCGAGTGGCTGCCGGAAGGCAGATCGCGGCCGACCTCAAGAACGTGGGGATCGCCGCCGACCTCGTGACGTACCCGTTCGGGGCTCTCGTGGAGGAGGTCATCCCGCCGCGGTCTTTCGACGCGCTCCTGGTAGGGATCACCAGCGCTCCCGACCCGGATCCGTACTCGTTCTTCCACTCGAGCCAGACGGAGCACCCCGGGTTCAACTTCTCCGGGTACTCGACGCTGCCGATGGACCGCGCCCTCGAGGCGGCTCGCCAGACTTCGGACCGGGAGGCCCGCAAGTCGCTCTGGGGCCCGGTGTTCCAGACGATCTCCACCGAGGTGCCGGTGGTCTACCTCTACTTCTCGGACCACATCTACGCGCAGCACACGTCGGTCAAGGGCCTGAAGGTCGCCCAGATCGTGGAGCCGACGCAGCGATTCTGGGACGT
>CAZTAI010000332.1:0-1807 GCA_964611555.1 uncultured Chloroflexota bacterium
AGCCGGCGGCCGCGGCCGCCGTTTGCTCGGACATGAAGTGCTCGACGAAGTCGGTCGTGATGTCGCCGGAGCGGAACTGCGGATGGTTGAGGATCTGTAGGTGGAAGGGAATCGTGGTCTTGACACCCCGGCCCGAGATCTCGAACTCCTGGAGCGCGCGCACCATCCGGTCGATCGCGCGGTCGCGGTCGGGTGCCCAGACGATCACCTTCGCGATCAGCGAGTCGTAGAAGGGGCTGACCATCCAGCCCGGGTAGCAGTGCGAGTCCACGCGCGTCCACGGGCCGCCGGGCGGGACGTACGTGTCGATCCGGCCGGCGGTCGGCGCGAAGTCGCGATCCGGATCCTCTGCGTTGATGCGGCACTCGATCGCATGCCCCCGCAGCGGCACGTCCTCCTGCGTGACGGAGAGCTTCTCGCCTGCTGCGACCCGGATCTGCTCCTGAATCAGGTCGACGCCCGTGACCGCCTCGCTGACCGGGTGCTCCACCTGGATGCGCGCGTTCATCTCCATGAAGAAGAGGTTGCCCTCGAGGTCGAGCAGAAATTCCATCGTCCCGGCTCCGGTGTAGCCGACCGAGAGCGCACCGCGGACGGCGGCCTCGCCGATCTCGCGCCGCGTCTCTTCAGTCAGGTGGACAGACGGGGCTTCTTCGATCAGCTTCTGGTGGCGCCGCTGCACCGAACAGTCCCGCTCGCCGAAGTAGACGCCGTTGCCGTGCGCGTCGCAGACGAGCTGGATCTCGGTGTGCCGCGAGGTCGCGAGATAGCGCTCGATGTAGACGGCGCTGTCCTTGAAGACCGCCTGCGCGGTCGCGCGGGTCGACTGGTACAGGTTGGCGAGATCCTCCTCGCGCGTGACCACGCTCATCCCGCGGCCGCCGCCGCCGGCGACCGCCTTGATGATCACGGGATAGCCGATCTCCGAGGCGATGTCGTGCGCCTCGTCGACCGTGTTGACTGGCTCGACCGTCCCGGGCAGGAGCGGCAGGCCCGCCTTCGACATCAGGTCGCGCGCGGTCGCCTTGTCGCCGACCTTCTCCATCACGTCGGGTCGCGGGCCGATGAAGGTGATGCCCTCGTCGGTGCAGATCTCGGCGAAATAGGGATCCTCGGAGAGGAAGCCGTAGCCGGGGTGGATCGCGTCGGCGCCCGTCTTCTGCGCGGCGCCGATCAGGCTCGGGATGTGCAGGTAGCTGCGGGCCACCGCCGGCGGGCCGATCTGGACGGCCTCGTCGGCAAAGCGCACGACGGCCGACTCGGCGTCGGCCGTCGAGTAGACCGCGACCGACTTGATCCCGAGCTCGCGGCAGGCGCGAGCGACCCGCAACGCGATCTCGCCCCGGTTCGCGATCAGCACCTTCTCGAACATTAGTGCTTCCCGCCGTGAGTACGGTCGTGGTTCGCGCGGCGAGAACCCAGCAGGCCTAGGACGCAGGGAGCCCCGATATGCAGGCATATCGGGGCGACTGAGGACGACGGCATGCGAAGCGTTCTCGTCGTGCGAGGCGCGGGCGTATTTGCGGCGGGGAGCACTTAGCTTACTCCTCGCCGGCGGGCTCGAGGTACAGCAGCACCTGCTCGAACTCGACCCACTGGCCGTCAACCGCGACGATCTCGGCGACCGTGCCGGCGGCGTCGGCCTGCACATGGTTCATCAGCTTCATCGCCTCGACGATCGCGACCGTCTGGCCCGCCTCAACCGAGTCGCCTTCCTTCACGAACGGATCCGCGCCGGGCTGCGGGGCGCCGTAATAGGTGCCGACGAGCGGCGCCTTGACCGGGTGCCGGTCGTCGGCTGCCGCAG
>CAZTAI010000333.1:0-1797 GCA_964611555.1 uncultured Chloroflexota bacterium
GCCCGGGGTAACTTGAGTGAGGGATCGGCGGCCTCGCGCACGCGCGCGTGTTCCTCCTTACCGCCGTCGCGCGACTCACCCACCGTGGGGGATGCCGTGGGTGACCGTTCACCCTTTCGAGGGGTCAACCGGGGGAGCCGAAGGGTCGATGTCCGGTCAGCCACAGCAACTCAGACCGTCCCCTCGGAAGGAGACACCTAAATGCTTACAGCGCTTCGAAAGCGTCTTGACGCCAGGAACGAGAAGGGCTTCACCCTGATCGAGCTCCTCGTCGTCATCATCATCATCGGCATTCTGCTCGCGATCGCGGTTCCGTCGTACCTTGGCTTCCGCGACCGTGCCACGAAGGCTGCCAACCAGGCCACGCTGCGGGCCGCGATTCCCGCGATCGAGACGTACGCGGGTGACAACGCGGGTACCGCCACGGAGCTTCCCACGGCCGACGGGGATGCGCTCACGAGCGGCTACGAAGGAATGGACCTCACCGAGCTCGCGGAAATCGACGCGGGTATCTCGCAGAGCCTGACCTTCTTTGACCTGACGCCCTCTGCGTACTGCGTCCAGACCGGCGGTACCGGCTTCGAGTACCACTATCAGCTCGGCAACGCCGCGCCCGTCCCCCCAGATGCGAACGGCGCGATCCTCCCGGGCGTCTGCCCGTAACCAACACGCACCACCGGTTCGATCGAGAGGGCGCGGGCAACCGCGCCCTCTCTCTTTTCTCCTTCAGATCGAGCCGCCTCCTGCCGATAGCTCTCTTGATGGAGAAGATCAGCCCGCCCGTCCGGATCTTCGCGATCCTGATCGTCCTCGTCGGCGTCGCCGGCATGCTCGCCATGCGCACCATGGGCTCGAGCGTGGACGAGTCGGCGCCGATCCCGTTGCCGGTGCAGAAGCCGGCCAAGGCCGTGAAGGCGACGCCGCAGCCTGCGAAGGCGCCCGTGGTCGCACCGACGGCCGTCAAGCCGAAGCCCGCCAAGCCGAAGCCTGCCGTGAACCCCGTTGTCCCGCCCACCGGCTTCCCGCTCGCCGTCGACAAGGCCCTGCGCCAGCACGCAGTCCTCGTCGTCTCGCTCGTCGTTCCAGGTGCGCGTGTGGACGAGCTCGCTGCGGCCGAGGCCGAGGCGGGCGCGAAGCTCGGAGGCGCAGGCTTCCTCGCCCTGAACGTCCTCAACGAGCGCGTCGCGCGGACGCTGCTGTCCAAGCTCGATGTGACCGGAGATCCGACCCTGCTCGTGCTGAAGCGGTCGGGCGAGGTCGCCCTCGAGCTGGCCGGCTTCGTCGACAGGGAGACGGTCGCCCAGGCCGCCGCCAACGCCTCGCCATGAGCGCTGCAGCCCCCGTCCAGCCCGCTGAGCACGAGCTGTTCGTCCGCCACGCGCGCAAGGATGGCCGCTCCGTCGCAGTGCTCCGCGCAGTCGATCACGGCGACTCCTGCGTCGTCGAGACCGAGGTCTACCCCGTGGGCGCCGCCAACGGCGCCGACCCGGTCCGCCCCGGTCCCTACACCTTCGCGAACGCCGCGCAGGCGACGCAGTTCGTCACCGAAGCCGTCGAGGCCCTGATGGTCCTCGGCTGCGACGTCCAAGCGCAGTAGCCGCCGCCCCAGCCCCTCGCAGCCCTCACTCGGGCGCCTCGAGCGGCTTGTGCTCCTGTACCACAAGCTCTTCCGCGAGCTGGAGCTCGCGGACACGGTTGAGCGTCCACACGACGCTTGGGACGAGGCCCGCAGCGTTCCGCGTCGCGGCGTCCTTCCACACCTCCCGCTGCTGCGCACGGAGCTCCTGCAGCCGCCGC
>CAZTAI010000334.1:0-1783 GCA_964611555.1 uncultured Chloroflexota bacterium
GGCCCCGGCTGATGGACCTCGTCCTCGACGCCCTGGCGCGGTACCCGTAGTGGTGTGCGCCGGCAGGCTGCGCTACGTCCAGTACGCGCTGTGGGTCGACGCGATCGCGCCGGTCGTCGAGCGGCTCCTCAGCCGCTAGGGCGTGGGACTCGGGTTCGGCAGGAGGTTGGCCAGGTCGAGGATGAGCGGCCCGCCGTTGGACGGGACGAGCATCACCTGGATGTTGTCGGACAGTTTCTCGATATAGCGGTTCTGGAGGATCGCCGAGGTCAGCGACGCTCCCACGAGTCGGTTCGCCTCGGCCTCGCCCCGGGCACGCTCGATCTGGGCATCCGCATCGCCCTTCGCCGCCGCCACCTTCTGCTCGGCGACGATGACCGCCTGGGCGAGCTTCTGGCGCTCGGTCTCGACCTGCTGCTGGGCGACCTGCTTGTCCTCGATCGCCTGGTTATACGCCGGTGAGTAGCTGAAGTTCTGGATGTTGATCCCGACGACGATGAAGCCGCGCGGCTCAAGCTCGGTCCTGAGGAGCTCGACTGCGCGTAGACGGATCTCGTCACGGCTGTTGAGCACGATAGCGGTGGGATAGTCGTCGGTGACGGACTTCGGGATGTCGAGGAACCGGGGCCGCACGATCGTGTCCTCGAAATTCAGGCCCAGCTCCTGGACGATCCGTGGGGCATCGGCCGCGCGGACCGCGTAGTTGAGGGCGATGTCGAGGAACAGGTCCTGCTGCTCCTTGGAAGCCGCCTGGTAGTCCGGGATCTGGATCGACCGGACCCGCGTGTCGAGGATGTCGACGGTGTTGACGACCGGTGTCACGAAGTGGAGCCCGGGGTTCAGGGTCGCGAAGGTGACCGCTCCGAACGAGCGCACGACCCCCACGAAGCCCGCCGGGATCTGGATGAATGCTGAAAGCACGACGGCGACGACCAGCGCAAGGAGCCCGCCGCCAAGGAACAGGCGCGCCGGCAACCCCGGCAGCGGCTCACGCTGTGGTGGGCGCGCGGCGTTGATGAAGATCGCGGCGGCCGCGAGGATGATGAGTCCAAATCCCACGAGGAACAGCAGGCCGCTGATGGCATCCATGGTGACGGGGTACCTCTCTCTAATGCGGCCTTTTGCCGTGATGACAGCGTAACGGGGCGAAGGCGGGAGCGGTCAAGCCTTCCGACGCTGGAGCTCGCGCAGGCGCGCATCGTCAATGCCGAAGTGATGCGCGACCTCGTGGCGCACCACGTCCTCGACCGCCGCCGCGAGCGCATCCGGTTGCCGGTACGTCCGCTCGAGCGGGCCGCGGAACACGGTGATCTTGCTCGGCACCGCCGCGCCGTCGGCCCCCCAGCGCGTCCGCGGCACTCCCTCGTACAGGCCGAAGAGCCCGCGAGCCCCGACCGATCCGAGCTGCTCGGGCGTCGGCTCCTCCTCGACAACGATCGCGACAGACCCCAGGCGCTCGAGGAATTCCGGCGGCAGTCCCGCGATCGCCGCGTCGACCAGCCGACCGAACGCCTCTCCACCGTCGTCATCCATGACCGGACGATACCCCCCCGTGTCGGGCTACCATAGCCACCCGTGACCCTGGCCCCGAACGACTTCACCCACCTCCACGTCCACTCCGAGTTCTCGCTGCTGGACGGCCTCGGGCGGATCACCGACCTCGTCGACGCGGCGGCCCGGCAGGGCTTCGACTCACTCGCGCTGACTGATCACGGCGCGCTCTACGGCGCGGTCGCGTTCTGGCAGGCCGCGACGAACAAGGGGATCAAGCCGATCATCGGCG
>CAZTAI010000335.1:0-1778 GCA_964611555.1 uncultured Chloroflexota bacterium
TCATCGGCGTGGTGAGCTTCGCCATCGCCAGCCGACGCGCCGGCGGCGCGTTCCGTCGCGCCGGCAACGCCAGCCTGACCGGTCTCGGCGTCGGCTTCGCCAGCATGTTCCTCAGCTCGCTCTTTCCAGGCGTCGTGCCGTACGGCCCGACCTGGATCCTGCTGGGCCTGGCCGCGTACGGGGTCGCCGTTCTGCGCGCGACGCCACCCATCGGCGACCCAGTCCGGCGCGAGCTCGCCTCGGGGCGCGAGCCCGCCTCGGGGCGCCAGCCCGCCTGAGTCGAAGGCCTGCAGCGGTAGGATAGGATCGCGCGGTGAGCCGTCATCCGTGGGTCCTCGTGGGGGTCGCCGCCGGGGCGTCCTCCGCGATCGTCGTCTTCCTGTCGCCGAGCCTGGTCGCGTCGGCGGCCGACCACGCGATCCTCCCTGCGGTTCTGCCGCTCGGGTTCTATGCCGCGGGCGGCGTCGCCGCCCTCATCCTGCCCGCGCACGGGGTCGGCCACCGGCTCCTCGCACTCGGCGTGCTGCATCTCGTCGCGCTGGCACTGCTGGTCGCGTCGCTCCTCCTCGATCGGTCCGACGTCGCCATCACCCTCCTGCTGCCCGCGTCCGTCACGTTCACGCTCGGGTTTGCGGCGCTCTTCGACGCCCTGGTGCGGTACCCGACCGGTCGCGTCGCCTGGAGACCGCTCCGCCGGATAACGGTTGGCCTCTACGTGCTCGCCGGGCTGCTCGCGGCCGCCGGGTTCTTCGGCAGCGCGACCATGCCGGCGGTCGGTGGCCCCGATGCGGTCCGGCCGAACCCGGTGTACGTCCCATCGCTCGAGCCGGCGGCGACGGCCGCCGGACTACTGCCGGCGCTCGCGCTGCTCGGCCTCCTCCTCATGCTCGTCCGCTACCGCTCCGCTACCGACGAAGAGCACGCACAGATGCGCTGGCCGATCGGCGCCGCAGTCGCCCTCGTCGCGGGACTCGCCACAACCGGGCTGCTCGAGGAGACGATCGGACCGGGGGCACAGACGGCTGTGTTCATCGCGCTCAGCAGCCTGCTGCCAGCCTCCCTGCTCGTCGGCATCCTTCGCCACGCCAGCGAGGCGGAGCGGATCGAGGCGGTCGAGGCGTCACGTGGGCGGATCGCTACGGCAGCTGTCGACGAGCGGCGACGGATCGAGCGCGATCTGCACGACGGTGCGCAGCAGGAGCTCGTGGCCCTTCTCGCGCGCGTCGAGCTGGCGCGCCAAGAGGCCGAACCTGAGAGCCGCCTGGACGAGGAGCTGCGCGGGATCGGTGAGTCTGTCCGCGCGGTCCACCGCGAGCTCCGCGAGCTGGCGCGCGGGATCTACCCGGCCGTGCTGACCGATCGCGGTTTGGCGGACGCCGTCACTTCCGCGGTCGCCCGGTTACCGATGAGCGCCGACGTGTCGATCGACCCTGCGGTGGCGTCACGGCGGTTCGATCCCCCGCTCGAGGCGGCGGCGTACCTCTTCGTCCTCGAGGGGCTGACGAACGTGATAAAGCATGCGGAGGCCGAGCGCGCGCACGTGCGGCTCGGCGGCGCGCCCGGGCGCCTCGAGGTCGAAGTGAGTGACGATGGCCGCGGCTTCGATCCGGCGACCATGAGCGCGGGCACTCTTCAGGCCATGCGCGACCGGCTTGCCGCCGTCCGTGCGGAGCTTCACGTCGCGTCGCGGCCGGGCGGCGGCACGCGCATCCAGGGCGTCTTCCCGGTCGATTGATGGCGCTACTTCGCGTTGTGCTTGCCGAGGACAGCTACCTCGT
>CAZTAI010000336.1:0-1757 GCA_964611555.1 uncultured Chloroflexota bacterium
CTCGAGGATCCCATTGGCAAGCCGCTCCTGCGGTCGAACAGGGTCGTGGGCGGGATCCGCTACGAAGCGCAGGGGGGGCTGCTGACCTTCAACGGCCGCGTCTTCCGCGGGACGCTCGAGATACACCCAGACAGCGCCGGCGACATGATCGTGGTCAACGAGACGCCCACGCGCGAGTACCTCGCGTCGGTCGTCGGGTCGGAGATCCCGCTCACCTGGCACCCCGAAGCTCACGCCGCCCAGGCGATCGCCGCACGTACCTACCTCCTTACGCACCTCCGCCCTGGCATCTACCAGATCGAGGGCGACGTCCGGGACCAGGCCTACGACGGGTTCGGCAAGGAGACCGAGGCCACGCTCCGCGCCGTCGACCGGACGAAGGGAGTCGTCGTCACCTACGGAGGCAGGCCCATCGAAGCGCTGTACTCCGCGAACGCCGGCGGCGTCACGGAGGACTCGGAGAACGTCTGGGGCAATCGCATCGCGTATCTCCGGAGCGTCGAGTCGCCCTGGGACAACGCGGCGGACAACTCGTCATGGGGTCAGACGAGCTGGGAGTGGAAGCGCGAGCTCACGGCGCCGCAGCTGAGCGCGTTCCTACGCCAGCGCGCCTTCAACGTGGGCGAGGTGACGACCATCGAGCTGACCCGGGTCGCCGCCAGCGGGCGCGTCCTCCAGGCGCGCGTCGTGGGGAGTGCAGGCTCGCGCCTGATCGGCCAGGACGCCAGCCGCTACTACTTCGGCCTCCGCAGCACCCTATTCACGGTCGAGCGGCTGGCCGGCGGCGACGAAGAGGTCGTGCACTACCTCGACGCGGCGCGCATGCGGACCCTCGCGGAGCTCGGCGCGGAGCGGGTGGGCACCGGCTACCGCGTGCTGCGTGGCTCGGAGAACCAGATCGTCGGGCTCTACGAGAACTCATACGTGTACAAGCTGCCCGAGCGCTTCGTGTTCACCGGCAAGGGTTACGGCCACGGCATCGGCATGTCGCAGTGGGGCATGCATGGCATGGCCCGCACCGGTGCGAGCGCGGAGCAGATCCTCAAGCACTACTACAAGGGCGTCGAGCTGACCAACGTCGGCGGCGCATGAGGACGGTCGAGCGAAAGCACTTCGACTGGGAAGGCTGCTTCAACGCGCGGGACCTGGGCGGGCTGCCCACGCACGACGGCCGCGTGACGAAGCACGGCGTGTTCCTCCGCGGCGACACGCTCTGCGATCTCACGGATGACGGCCGGCGGTCGCTGCTCGAGGACGGAGTGGGCACCGTCGTGGACCTCCGGGGCACCGACGAGCTGGAGCGCGAGCCGAACCCGTTCGCGGCGATCGACGGCGTCCGCTACGAGCACCGCCCGCTGAACGACCCGGGCGTGACATCGCGGATCTCGCTCATCGAGGACTCGGCCGAGCGCTACCGCGTGATGCTGGACGGCAACGGCCAGCGGATCGCCGCGATCCTGAACGTGATCGCGATGTCACCTCGCGCGGTGCTCTTCCACTGCTTCGCCGGCCGCGACCGGACCGGGATCATCGCGGCGATCCTGCTGCGCCTCGCGGGCGTGCCCGATGAGGTCATCGTGGAGGACTACGCCATCAGCGACGAGCGCCTCGCGACCCGATACGACCAGTGGCGCGCGAGGCAGAACGAGATCCAGCGGGCCCGGATGGACCAGTCGATCGCCGAAGCCGACGCGACGATCCGCGGGACCCTCGACCACCTCGACGCGAAGCACGGCGGCATCGAGTCGTATCTCCTC
>CAZTAI010000337.1:0-1752 GCA_964611555.1 uncultured Chloroflexota bacterium
TGAGGAAGACGACGATGTAGGGGACCTCGACCTGGCGGGCCAGCAGGATGTGCTCCCGGGTCTGGGGCATCGGCCCGTCGGTCGCGGCCACGACCAGGATCGCGCCGTCCATCTGGGCGGCTCCGGTGATCATGTTCTTGATGTAGTCGGCGTGCCCCGGGCAGTCGACGTGGGCGTAGTGGCGGTTGTCGGTCTCGTACTCGACGTGGGCGATCGCGATGGTGATCCCGCGCTCGCGCTCCTCGGGCGCGTTGTCGATCGAGTCGAAGGCGCGGTATTCCGAGACGCCCTTCAACGCCAGGTACTTGGTGATCGCCGCGGTCAGGCTCGTCTTGCCATGGTCGATGTGGCCGATCGTGCCGATATTGACGTGGGGCTTGTTGCGCTCGAACTTCTTCTTGGCCATGGTGGCTGCTCCCTGGCTCCTTTAGACCTTGGACTTCTGGACGAGTTCCGAGGCCAGGTTGACCGGCACCTCGGCGTAGTGACTGAACTCCATCGAGGAGGTGGCGCGGCCCTGGCTCATGCTCCGCAGGTCCGTCACGTACCCGAACATCTGGGCGAGCGGAACGAAGGCGCGGACGACCTGCGTGGAGCCTCGCGACTCCATCCCCTCGATATGGCCTCGACGGCTGTTGAGATCGCCGATCACA
Source organism: uncultured Chloroflexota bacterium (assembly GCA_964611555.1). Classification (GTDB taxonomy): domain Bacteria; phylum Chloroflexota; class Limnocylindria; order P2-11E; family P2-11E; genus GWC2-70-10. The sequence continues at coordinate 654 of CAZTAI010000337.1, forward strand.
TCGCCCATGAACTCCTCGGGCATCGTGACCTCGTTGCGCATGATCGGCTCGAGGATGACCGGGTCCGCCTTGGAGAAGGCGTCCTTGACGGCCAACGAGCCCGCGATCTTGAAGGCCATCTCCGACGAGTCGACCTCGTGGTACGACCCGTCGAACAGGGTGGCCTTCACGTCGACCACCGGGAAGCCCGCGTAGATCCCCGTCTGGAGTGTCTCGCGGATGCCGGCATCGACCGACTTGATGTACTCCCGGGGGATCGTCCCGCCGACGATCTTGTCGACGAACTCGTACCCGGAACCCTTCTCGGCGGGTTCGAGCTTGATGACCGCGTGACCGTACTGGCCCTTGCCGCCGGTCTGGCGGATGAAGCGTCCGTTGCCCTCGGCGGCGCGCCGGATCGTCTCGCGATAGGAGACCTGCGGCTTGCCGATGTTGGCGGCGACCTTGAACTCGCGGATCATTCGATCGACGAGGACGTCGAGATGGAGTTCGCCCATCCCGGCGATCAGCGTCTCCGAGGTTTCCGGGTCCGTCTTGACCCGGAAGGTCGGATCCTCCTCGGCCAGGCGCTGGAGGGCGATCGCGAGCTTGTCCTGGTCGGCCTTCGTCTTCGGCTCGATCTTGACCTCGATAACCGGCTCGGGGAAGGTCATCGACTCGAGGATCACGCCGTGCTCCGGATCGGTCAGGGTGTCGCCGGTGAAGGTGTCCTTGAGGCCGACCGCGGCCGCGATGTCGCCGGCGTAGACCTGCTCGATCTCCTCGCGGTGATTGGCGTGCATCTGGAGGATCCGCCCGATCCGCTCCTTCTTGCCCTTGGTCGGATTGAGCACGTATGAGCCGGCCTTGAGCGTGCCCGAGTAGACCCGGAAGAAGGCGAGCTTGCCGACGAACGGATCGGCCGCGATCTTGAATGCGAGCGCGCTGAACGGCTCGCTGTCCGAGGGCGCGCGGATGACGTCGGCGCCGGTGCGGGCGTCGATACCGATCATCGGCGGCACGTCGAGCGGTGAGGGCAGATAGTCGATGACCGCGTCGAGTATCTTCTGGATGCCCTTGTTGCGCAGCGCCGAGCCGGTCAGGACCGGGATGATCCTGG
>CAZTAI010000338.1:0-1739 GCA_964611555.1 uncultured Chloroflexota bacterium
ACGTGGCGGATGTACAGGTCGACATCGTCGAAGCGCTCGCCATCGAAGCCGATCATCTGGAAGGCGTGCTCGCCGCGGCGGCGGAAGAAGCCGGGGTGCGGCAAGCGGAGCATGTCCTCGTCCCAGCTCGTGCCGTCGTAGCGGCCGCGGTCGACCTTCAGCTTCTCGTAGATGGCGTCGACGTCATCGCGTGACTTGCCTGGGTACTTCGCGCGCAGGTAGCGGACGTTCAGGTCGTCCAGCATCTGCTGGCATTCGGCGATGAACTCGTCGTGCGCCTGGCGGTTGGTCTTGTCCTTGAGACCCAGGCGCACGTTCGTGTCGCCGCCGCGCTCATCCCCGAACATCTCGAGGCCCCGAGGTGACCACTTGGCCACCGCCCGCTGCAGCTGGTCCATCGTCACGAGGGCGCTCGGCTCCGCGGCCTTCTCCACCCAGCGGCGCATCGGCACCACGCCCGTCGCCAGGTGGAACGCCTCCTCGGTGAGCATCGGCGGCATGCTCGCGGCGAACGGTTTGTAAGCGGCGACCTTCTGCATCGTGAGCTGGTACTTGCCGACGCGGTCGATGAACGCGCAGAAGACGACGTTGTCGACGAAGCTGTCGTACTCGAGGTTGAAAGCGGCGAGCACGTGGGAGCCCGTCTTCATCGAGAGGATCTCTTCCACCATGTCCGCCGGCTTGGTGTCGGTCACCGGCGACCAGTCGGCGCTCGTCAGCAGGTGGATCATCTGGTAGCCGTGGCGGAGCTCCTCCGCCATGACCCGAAGCACCCAGGCCTGGTCCTGGGGGTCCTGAGCGCGGGCGAGCGTCGCCTGGTGCTGCTGGATGGAGCCGAACTCCGTGGACGCCTGCGCTCGGATGATGCCGAGCAGCTGATGAGCGGCGTCCGGATCGAGGTCCTTGGGAGCGGTCGCCTTGGGCTGCCCCCTGCGCTCGCCGACGTCGATCGTTCCGGAGACGTTCTGCGCGATCTTGGCACAGAGGCAGAACGGCTGGTCCTTCGGGAAGTACTTCTCCCAGTCCTGCGCGAGGCGCGGGTAGTCGGGGAACTCGTGCCGCTGCCAGTGCAGGACGGCCTCGTGATAGGGGCGCGGGATCTCGCTCCGGACCTCGTCGCTCACGGTTCGATGGTACCGGTGAAGAGGGTCAGAGCTTGCGCTGGAGTGCCGTCACCGGCGCGGGCTCGAACCCCATCGCGCGGAGGAACTTGTCGATCTCGGCGTCGCGCTGCGCGACCATGGTGCGTGCGACCTGCGCGCCGCGCGAGCGGAAGTGCTCGAGCAGCGCCTCGGTCAGCCGGCGCCCGGTGCCGCCGCCACGCGTCTTCGGGTCGACGCCGAAGAACTCGATCCACCCTGTCGGCTCTTCGAGGCCGAACTCGCCGCCGCGCACCTCGCCGAGCATGAAGCCGATGACCTTGCCATCGAGCTCCGCCACTTTCGGCGCGTCAGGATCGCGGCGGATGTAGTAGACGACCCGCTGCTCCCAGACCTCCGGGCGGTAGCGGCCGGTGATGGCTTCGTCGATGCGCGTGATCGCGTCGATGTCGAGCTCGGTCAGCGACCTGATGCGCGCCTCGGCCACTTGGGCTACGGGACGTCGTCGGGCGGCGCCGCGACGCTCCACTTGTTCGACTCGAGGTGCCGCTCGACCAGGCTCTTCCCGTGCTCCGGGAACACCGGAAGGCAGAGCGGATCGAGGTACTGGAAGAGCTGCGCGGCGCCGGTGCGCGGCAG
>CAZTAI010000339.1:0-1738 GCA_964611555.1 uncultured Chloroflexota bacterium
TCGATCACGTCACGCGTGATCCCGGTGCAGATGTCTCAGCCGAAGCTCATGGTGTCGAGCTGCACGCGGCCGTCCGCCAGCTCGGCGCGGACGTAGCAGTCGAAGTTGGACGAATGACCGCCGTTCACGCACCCGCAGAAGCACGGCATCCAGCGGAGCACGTCCTTGTTCGCCACGGCGTACCGGTACATGGCCTGGACCTCAGTGGGCTGGTCGTGGAACACAGCGGGCCACTCGTTCCGACCTGGGTGTGCATAGAGCGGCGTGAGCCCGTCACCCCAGCGTTCCGCGGCTCCGGAGCAGGCGGTCGCGAACGCGGCGAGGCCACCGAGCAGCAGGGTCCGGCGCCGGGTCCCCATGGATCGATGGTATGCGCTGAACACATGCGTATCGGCGCTACAGGCGCGAACATCCGTGCGTGAGGCGGATCCCACGGCCCCAGCTCGGCGACCTGACGGGCGCGTTCGGTGATCTCGGCACGCTGCTCCCGCTCGCGGCGGGTCTGGTCGTGGTCGCTGGCGTGAGCCCGGGCGGCTTCTTCATCGCCTTCGGGATCGCGACCCTACGACCGCCTGCTGGTGGCTCTCGATCATCGTGCTCGGCGGCATCGGCCTGAACGCGCTGTTCGGCTGGTGGTGGGCCGATCCGGTCGCCGCGATCGGGATGACGTACTTCCTCGTCCGCGAAGGACGCGGGGCTTGGGAAGGCGATGAATGCTGCGAGGTCTGACCTCGGGCCACAGCCACGACGGCGGGTCCGAGCACGCCCACGGATCCAGCGCCGACGGGATCCGTGCGGTGCGGATCTCGTTCGCGGCGCTCATGGCCACCGCGCTCGCTCAGCTCGCGCTCGTGCTGGTGACCGGCTCCGTGGCGCTGCTGGCGGACACCATCCACAACTTCTCGGACGCGCTCACTTCGTTCCCGCTCTGGATCGCGTTCGTCCTGGGACGGCGGGCGGTCACCCGAACCCACACCTTCGGCTTCCGCCGCGCGGAGGACCTGGCGGGCCTGTTCATCCTGGCGATGATCGCGCTCTCCGCGGTCGTGGCCGGCTGGGAGTCGCTAAGGCGTCTCGTCGACCCGCAGCCCATCGCGAATATCGGCCTGGTCATGGTCGCGGGCCTCATCGGCTTCGCCGGGAACGAGCTCATCGCGGTGTACCGGATCCGCGTCGGGCAGCGCATCGGATCGGCTGCCCTGGTCGCCGACGGCCATCACGCCCGCGCCGACGGGTTCACCTCGCTCGGCGTCGTCCTCGGGGCGATCGGCGTGATGCTGGGCTTCGCGCAGGCCGATCCCGTGGTGGGCCTGCTCATCACCGTCGCCATCCTCTTCGTCCTGAGGGATGCCGGGCGCCGGGTCTTCGGCCGCCTGATGGACGCGGTCGACCCGGAGCTGGTGGAGGAGGTCGAGCGCGTCGCGCGGCGGGTTCCCCAGGTGGAGGACGTGGGCCAGATCCGGCTGCGCTGGCTCGGCCATCGCCTCGACGCGAGCCTGCACGTCACCGTCGACTGCGATCTCACGGTGGCCGACGGACACCGGATCGCCGAGGACGTGCGCCACGCGCTGCTGCATGAGGTCGCCCGTCTGGACCAGGCGCTCGTCCACGTCGACCCGTGCGGCCACGGCGCCGTCGATCATCACGGCGCCACGGCCCACCACGCGGCCCGCTAGCCGGGCCGCTCCGGCAGCCAGAGCGGGTCGCCGAAGAAGAACTCCTCCCCCTGCGCGCACAC
>CAZTAI010000340.1:0-1736 GCA_964611555.1 uncultured Chloroflexota bacterium
TGTTCGGGCCGTCACAGGGCCTCAAGCTGGTGATCGCGGCCAACGCGCCGCTACTCGCGAAGATCCCGATCGACCCGCGCATCGCGGATCTAGCCGACCACGGCGGGATCGAGGACTACGACTCGCCCGAGTTCGAGGAGCTCGTCAACAACTTCCTCGCGGTGGCCCCGAAAGCGGCGCCCGAGCCGGACGCGGGTCACTCGCACCTCCACTAGCCGAGCAGCGTGACCTCGGTACGCGCGCTCGCGCTCGCGCGTTCGAACGCCGGCGCGCTCTGGCTCCTCGGCGCGACGACGATCGCCAACGTGCTCGCCTACGCCTACCAGGTGGTCATGGCGCGTCTGCTGCGGCCCGAGGAGTACGCGATCCTCACCGCGTTCTTCGCGATGCTCATCCTCGAGCAGCTCGGCGGGCAGGTCGTGCAGTCCGCCACCGCGAAGCTCGCGGCGCAGTACAAGGCGCACGCCGACGACGCGGCCCTTCACGTCTTCGTGCGGCGCTGGCTTCGCCGCATCCTCCTCGCCGCAGGCATTCCGGCGGCGCTCGCCATCGGTGCCGCGTTCCTCATCTCGATCCCGCCGCTCTCCACGTTCGCGGTCGCGCTCCTCGGTGCGACCCTCTTCCTCGCCATCCTTCTCACGTTCACCCTGGGCTTGCTCCAGGGCCTGGCGCGCTTCGGCTGGTTCGGCAGCGTGTACATCGCGATGGCCCTGGTGCGTCTCGTGGCCGGCGTGGCCCTGGTGCTGTTCCTGTCGCGCCCGGGTGGACCCGGTGACCCGGTCAACGGCGCGTTCCTCGGCGCGGCCGCGGCGCTCGCGGTGGGCGCGCTCGGGACGCTCATTCCCCTGCGTCCGCTGCTGCGTGCCGCGCGCGGCGCGACGCACGAGCACGATCTCGGGAGCGCCGAGACGCGCTTCTTCTTCCTTGCGGCGGTGATCTTCATGGGCTACGCCGCCCTCACCTTCATCGACGGGCTCATCGCGCCCTGGCGGATCCCGCTACAGGCCGGCGACTACGCCGCCGCGGTGACGATGGGCAAGATCGTGCTGTTCGCGCCGATCGCCGTCGGATTCCTGCTCCTCGAGCGCACCAGCCGCACCCACGCCCTCGGCGGCGATCCCGACCGCTACCTCTTCGCTGCGCTCGGCTTCGTCCTCATCACGAGCGGCGCGGTCGCGCTCGCCTTCCTCCTGGCGCCCGTGTTCTTCACGGAGCTCATCGTGGGCGAGCAGTACGCCGGGGCGGCGCCGCTCATCCGCCTCTACGGGCTCGCGGCGCTCTCGAACGCGCTCCTCTCTCTGTGGATCGCGTACTTCGTCGGCCGCGGCTGGATGCTCATCGGGACGGTCATCGCCCTCGCGGTCGTGGCGGAGCTCGCGCTGCTCCTGACGGTCGCGCACGACGCCGCGAGCATGGTGACGATCGTCCTGTACGTCGCGATCGCGACCCAGCTGGGGGCGGTCGCCCTGTACACGCTCGGCAGGCTCCGGACCCCGGCCCGCGTGTACGATCGGCCGGTCCGATGAACGGCGTGGGAGGTGAGCGTGGGCGTCGATAAGGAGCTCCTTGAGATCCTCGCTTGCCCGCTGGACAAGGCCCCGGTCCGCGAGGAAGGCGACCGCCTGATCTGCGAGAAATGCGGCCGCCGCTATCCGGTGCGCGACGGCATCCCCGTGATGCTCATTGAAGAGGCCGAGCTGCCCCCGGGCACGCCACCTGCCGCGCCGGCGGCCTGA
>CAZTAI010000341.1:0-1729 GCA_964611555.1 uncultured Chloroflexota bacterium
GACGACGCCGACGACGCCAAGTGAGTCGGCCCGACCCGACCACGACTGCCCGGACAAGGCGACGGACACCGGGACCTCGTCGACCGGCTGACCCCCGCCTGGGCGCAGCACACGGCCGGCGGCCTGGGCACAGGCCGCCGGCCGCTTATGACTGACCCGGCAGCGCCCCGAGCTGGCGCATCATCCCCAGCAGGTCCGCCTGCCCCCAATGCTCGGCGATCTTGCCGTCGTGGACCCGGAAGATGTGGACTTCCGGAATCGTGTACGCCTTGCCCGACGCGGGCATGCCCATGAACTCGCCTGACTGGACGGCGTGAGCGGTCAGCCGAACGGCGACCCGGTCGCCCTCGGCGATCATGTCGTCGATCGTCATTCGCACGTCGGACAGGCCGGCGAACACCCGCTTCATGGCCCGCTTCAGCTCATCGGTGCCCGGCCCGGTCCCGGGCCAGCTGTGCGGGACGAAGTCCGGCGCCACCAGCTCGTCGACGGCGTCCATCCGACCTGCGACGAACACCTCGTCGACGAACCCTCGGACGATCTCCTTGTTCTTCTCGACGTCCATCCCGGGATGACCTAGCCCGCGATGGGCACTCCCAGTTCGCGCCCGGCCGACAACTTGCGCTTCTCCATCCGCGTTCCCAGGTCCTCGAGCTCCGCCGCATCGAACATCTGGCGCGCCTTCTTGAACATCTCGCCCTCTTCTTCCTCGATGTGGTGCTCGATATTCTCCTTCATGACCTTCGCCTTCGCGCCCCAGGTCTCGTGGTCGACCGGCAGCTCCTCGAGCTCCTTCATGAGCTTGTCGACGACGTTGTGCTCCTCGTACCCCTCGAGCACGATCTCCCTCGCCTTCGGATGGCTCTTGAGCTCCGGGTAGAAGATCTCCTCCTCGATGACCTCGTGGATGGTCAGCTCGCCCTTGATCGTTGCGAAGAGCTCCTGGCGGGTCTTGACCCCTCGCTCGGTCGTCGACTCGAGCTCGGTCAGGAGCTTCTTGACCTTGTCGTGGTCGGCCTTGAGCAGCTTGATCGCGTCCATGAAAAGCCTCCTCCGGGCGCCCTGGTGGAAGGACTCGCGCCCGCTTCCGCCCCAGTTGACCGGGTCCGGCGACGAGAGTGCGTTGCGTCTCGCGCCCTGAGGTTGCGAGCGCGTAGCAATGTCAGCGCTGCGGCCCGTGATCCCGGCGGCGGGCCGGACCACTACCATGCGTGCTGATGACTGAAGCCGGACACCGCTTCTGCCCCCGCTGTGGCAACGCTCTCGCGCCGGAGATGCGCTTCTGTGCGAGCTGTGGTCTCAAGGTCGGCGAGGCGGGTGACGTCCGGGACGTCGAGACGGCGCGCGGACGGGAGCCCGCCAGGGGCGGCTCGGGCGGCTCGTGGAGAGCGCGCCTCATCGTCGCGGCGGTGCTCGTGGCGGTCGGTGCAATCGGCTACGCCCTGCTGACCCGTCCCGCCGGATCGGCGCCCATCGTCGGAGTGCCCGGCGGGGGGAACCAGACGCCGTCGATCGCCACGCCGCTGCCCGCACTGATCACCGAGCTGACGATCACGAGCCCAACCGATGGCCAGGCCGTTGCCACGAAGGAGGTCACGGTGATCGGGACAGCGCCGCCGGGGCTGACGATCACCCAGGACATCAGCTTCGGCCTCGATCAGCACACGACGGTCGACGGCACGGGCCACTGGGCGATCAAGGTGGGCCTGAATGACGGGGAGAACCGGCT
>CAZTAI010000342.1:0-1717 GCA_964611555.1 uncultured Chloroflexota bacterium
CCAGAAGGGTCTGCGCGTCCATGCCCTCGGACATCGTCGTGAACCCGCGGATGTCGCCGAAGAGCACGGTCATCTCGCGCATCTCGCCGCCGAGGTGCAGCCCGCCGCGCTCCTCGCGGTCCATGATCGTGCGCGCGACGGAAGGCGTGACGAACCGGCCGAAGGTCGACTGTGTGCGGGCCACCGCGACCTGCTCCTCCACGAGGAGATACCCCAGCGTGATCACCCACCAAAAGACGCTCGGCATCAGATATCCGAGCGAGGGGATGTGCACGGGGCCCGTGCCGATCGGGCCGCCGACCTGGAACAGGAAGAGGGCAAGTTGCACGAACGAGTACGCGACCAGCGCCCCGATCGCGAGCAGGAAGCCCAGGAGGCGGAGGCGTGTCACGAGGAACACGCCGCCCAGGACCGCGGCTAGGATCTGTATCACCGTCACGAGAAAGCCCTGGTTAGAGACGGGGTAGCGGTTCGTGAAGATCGACTGTGCCGTGTTGGCCCAGATCTCTACCCCCCACATCTTCGTCTCGCCGCTGTTCGGGACCGGATAGTTGTCCGGCACCGCCGGCAGGTCGTGCGCGCCGACATAGATCGAGCGCGCTTGCAGGAGGTTCCGCGCGACACGCCCCTCGACCACGTCCACGAGGGAGACCACGCAGTAGCGGCCCGCTTCGGTGCAGTGCTGGGTCGAGCCGGCCACGGCGGCCGGGGTCGGTGGAGTGGCGTAGTACACGCGCATCGCCCCGCCCTGATCGATCGGCATGTTGCGGACGCCGAGTGGCGCGGGGACGACCAGGACGTCGCCGTCGACCGTCGTGCGCGACAGATCGCCGCCGAGGTGCCTGATGGTCGCGGCGAGGGCGAGGGAGTAGTAGGTCACGCCATCCGGGCCCCGGACGGTCAGCTGCGCCGAGCGCACCCGGGCGTCGGGGTCTGGATTCACGTTCACCGAACCGAGGCCGGCGGCCGCCTCACGGAACATCGCGAGGGGGAACTTGAGCTCAGGGAAGACCTGGGCTCGGTCCCGGTACTCCGCGTCCCCGGTGCCCTGCATCGCCAGGATCACGTTGCCGGCGTCCTTGATGGCCGCGGCCAGCAGCCGGTCGTCCTCCGGGCTGGGCGACGGGTCGTAGAAGCCGACGTCGAAGGCGATCACCTTCGGAGCCATCGGCTTGAGCGCGTTCAGGAGGTCGGCGTACGCCCGGCGCGGGACCGGCCAGGGGCCGTACTTCTTCACGGTCGCGTCGTCGAGGGCGACTATCGTGATCTGGTTCCGGACCTCGGCGGGCGCGGACTTGATCACGGTGTCGTAGACGGCGGCCTGCAGGTTGGCCTCTAGGTACCCGGTCGCGATCAACCAGCTACCGAGGAGCGTCCCCAGGCCGACGATCAGCGCCAGGACGGCGCGCTGGCGCTGTCTACGGTTGCGGAACAAGGAACCCCCTCCTCTTTACTGGGCTCACGGGCACTGCTTGACCTGCATTTTGAGCGGCCGGACGTCCAGCACGAGGGCCGCTATCGAGTCACGGAGATGCTAACGGGGGGCCAGCCGCCGTAGAACGCCCCGGAGCACGGCGATCGCCCGGGCGTGGTCCTCGAGACGAAGGCGCTCCATCGGGGTGTGGTCGTAGGAGCTGTCGCCGGGTCCATACGCGACCATCGGGCAGCGCCAGGCCGGCTGGAGCACGTTCATGTCACTCGTACCGCTCTTGGCGAT
>CAZTAI010000343.1:0-1717 GCA_964611555.1 uncultured Chloroflexota bacterium
TGACTCCGCTCGACGGTAGCCGCGGGCTCAGCGCCGTTCATGACGGTCCCGTCATCAGCGTTGTTTGAGCGGCTGAAACTGCGGACCGAGATTCGCGACCTCTGCGCGCACATGATCGTGGGCCACGGACCCCGGGCGGTCCGTCATGCCGCGCCGCCAAGCCAAGTGCCGTGGTCTTGGCTCGGCGGACAGGGGTGACGCTCGCTACGAGTCCCGGATCGGTCTACGGCGCAGCACGAGGATCCCGATGCCGGCCAGCGCGATGCCAAGCATCACCAGTGGACTCACCGGGTCGTTTGTGCTCGTCGCTGGCAGCGTTTTCCCGGCGACTGCTGGGGCAGCTGTGCGCGCGGCTGTGGCCGCGGCGGCGGCTGTAGGCGCGACGGTTGGAGCGGCTGTGCCGATCGGGGTCGCTGTGGGAGCGACTATGGGCGTGGCCGAAGGTGCGGTCGTGAACGGTGGCATCGTCGGCGGGATGGGCACGGCCGCCCCACCCGCGCACGCCAAGGTCAGGAACCTGTCGTTGAGCAACGTGACCGTGCCGGTCCGTGCCAGTGCTCTGCCGTAGACGGTGACGCTGTCCGCGATCGTGACGGACGCCAGCGCCATGATCGTTCCGACGAAGGTCGAGCCAGTTCCCAGACTCGCCGAGCTCGTGACCTGCCAGAAGACGTTGCACGGGCTCGCGCCGTTGATGAAGCTCACGCGGCTCGACGACGCCGTGATGAGGTCGGACGATGCTTTGAAGATCCAGACGGAACTCGGATCATTTTGGCCGTCGAGTGTGAGCGTTCCCGTGAGATCCAGCGTGGCGCCGCCGGAGTCGTAGACGCCTCCGATGAGGGTCAGGCCGCCGAGGGCCGTGTGACTAGCCGTCACAGGTGCGCTTGCCGCAATGCCGTACGCGGCGTCCAGGTCGACCTTGGCTTGAACGGCGACGGCGTCAGCGGCGTGAATCGTTCCGAGGACCGTTCCATTGGGGGGTCCGCCGAATCCGATCACCGAAGCAGAGGGGTTGACGCCCAAGTCTCTGTCGACTGTGGTCGGGCCGCTGTTCGTTACCCCTGTATGGGCCAGGACGGAGAAATTGGCGGCCGTTAGGAGGTTTACCGGCGCGGGGCCGGCGGCGCTTACGGTGCGCCCAGCCATGGCGCCGATCGCGATGACGAGTGCGATGGCGACCATAGCGACGACTGCCCTTGGATTCTTCATGCTTGACGCTCCCTTACGCGCGATATATGCGCGTCGTGTCTGTCTCCGTTGGAGGTCGACCGTGCGGTCGTCCGCATCATCACTGTCCGGGCATGCAAGCAACGAGCCAGGGGTGGCCTAGTGGAGCGCGATTAGGTTCCAAAGCGGGATCGTCGACAACGAATGAAGGAATGCGCCGAGGAGCGCGAGGTCAAAGAGCGTCCACAGCCATTCAGCGCGAGTCAGCAATGGACCGCCACCGGGCCCCGTCGACGGGCTCACCATCGAGTTCAGGCCGAGGCCGGTCTGGGAGCCTTACGTGGAGGCGGTCCTGGCGCGACAGCGACAAGAGCAGACCACCTCGCCAGCTGTTACCAGTTCGGAGCGGAAGACGGGGGTCAAGCACGCGGAAGTGGTAACAGCCCGGCTCGTTCAGGACGAGCGCGGGTGGCTCCGGCTCGCGAGTTAGTAAGGAGCGAGGATCGACCGCCGGACCGGGGTCTAGACCGGGGCAGTGAACTTGCGG
>CAZTAI010000344.1:0-1711 GCA_964611555.1 uncultured Chloroflexota bacterium
GGCACCGCGTCGGGCGGGATGAAGGAGCGGATGTCGTGCGCCGCGAGGACCTCGATGCAGGCGCGGGCGAAGTGCTCGCTGGCGAATCGGCGGTCCCAGCACACGACGACGCCGCGGTCTGCGGCGCCGATGCCTCGCAGGTATTCCGCAACGCCCCGCGCGCAGCGACGGACGTTGTGGAACGTGTATTCCTCGGCGATGGCGGCGCGCCAGCCGTCGGTTCCGAACTTGATCTTCGTCACGGGCACTCGAGGCATGTGGACTGGCCGGTGGGTCGCCATCGTACTGGTTGGGGTGGGCTCACGGAAGGCCTTGCATCGTGTTGTATAACTACAACAGCATGTTGTATCGGGTGGAGGAGCGGTGACGACGATCCTTCGAAGGCTCTCCGCGGGCCGCGAGCCCGGCCGCCGGCTCCGACGCGCTCTCGTCATCCTCGGAGCGTTCAGCATCCCCGCGACGGCCGCTTTCGTGCATGCCCGACCACCCGGGCTCGATCTCGTGCTATCGATCGCGGTGCTCGCGCTGCTCGGCGCGCCCCTCGTGGCGATTTCGCTCTTTCGGCGCGATCCCTTCCGTCGCAAAGACGTCGACGAGCGCGAGCGCCAGCGCCGCGACGAGGCGTACCGAATCAGCTACCGAATTCTCCAGCTCGCCCTCGCGGTCGGGTTCATCGTCGTCGGCATCCTGGTCCTTTTCGCGGGGAGCTGGATCGACGAAGCATGGGGGTGGCTCACCGTGACGACACTGTGGTACGTCGTCTTCCTGCCGTACCTGGTCTTCGCCTGGCGCGAGCCGGACTCGCTGGACTGATGCCTCGCAACGGAGCCTCCGAGCCGAGCCTCTTCAACCGGCTCGCTGTCCTGCGTGTGGAACGCGGGCTCAGCCGGCAGGATCTCGCGGAAGCGGTCGGCGTCAACTACCAGACCATCGGCTACCTGGAGCGCGGCGAGTACAACCCCAGCCTAGCGCTCGCCTTCCAGTTGGCCGAGTACTTCGGCCTCCCCGTGGAGGCCATCTTCAGCCGGGAGCCGCTCGGACCGATGTCGACGGAGCTCTACCGCCGCTCCGCCTGAGCGCTGACCTCGTCCATCGCGCGCTGGAGGTCAGCCACGCGGCCACCGAGCCGCTCGCGCGGTCCGACTGACAGCCGTTCCCCGGCGAAGACGTGGACTCGGGAGAAGGGCAGCGGGACGAGCTGGCGATCCCATCGGCGATTGAGTCGTAGCGCGGGCCGAACCGAGATCGCCCAGGGTTGGATCGGCAGGCCGGCTTCCCGCGCGAGGATGAGCGCCCCGGGCTTGGCGACACGCCGCGGTCCGAAGGGGCCGTCCGGCGTCACCACGAGCGAGTACCCGGCGCGGCTGAGCCGCGCCAATCGGAGGGCGAGGTCGCGCGCGCCGGACCGGTCGCCTTCGGCGGGCAGGGAGATGACGCGAACATCCGTCCCCGAGCGCCGCAGCATGGTCGTGATGACGACGCCCCGGAATCCACGCGTCGAGAACGACGCGTGCGGCAGCCGTCGCCGGCGGGCGACGGCCACGACGAAGCAGGAGAGGTTGAACTCGTGCCAGAACGCGAGCACGACCTGGTCGTCGGTGACATCTCCGGTGATGCGGCATGTCCGCGCGACGAACCGCAGGTACATGGCCATCCCGAGGCCGATGAGCTCCGCGAGCCAGGTCACCGACTACAGGTAGCGCTCGCCGGC
>CAZTAI010000345.1:0-1707 GCA_964611555.1 uncultured Chloroflexota bacterium
AACGTGGAGCTCGAAGACTTCCAGGGGTTCATGCGGAGCCACGCCTCATGAAGACGTACGAGGAGGAAGACACGTGAAAACCTGCATCGGCCAGCGCGTGCGCCGCACGGTACCGCACGTGCGTATCCCCATCGGGATGCTCGGCACGATCGACGTCGTGCACGACAACGGCCGCGACTTCTGGGTCGTCACCGATGAAGGCGGCTTCTGCGGCTGGTCAACGTTCGAGCAGTGGATGCCTGTCGATACCGAGGCACGTTTATGACCGTTGTCGAGGCACACTGCACCGCCGTTGAATCCGACGGACGTGCCTCGTGCACGTGCGGATGGCGATCACCCCAGGTCCTATTCGACGCGGCAGAACTGGCGAAGTGGCACCGGCTCTCGATCGGCGCGACGATCGACAACCCCCTACTCACCGAGTTTCTGGCACCCGTGACCGAAGCCGAGCGCTACTACCCTCTCACGGCTCTCACGGGCAGTGAATGGATGGCGATGTCGGTGCGCCGCGATCGTCTCGTCGCCGAATACGCGTGGGCGATCCCCACCGAGCCCGTGCTCCACCGCCTCGCCTCTCTGTCGCCCATCTGCGACCTCGGCTGCGGCACCGGCTACTGGGCGAGCCTCCTCCAAAAGGCCGGCGCTGACGTGCTCGCGGTCGATTCTCATCCGCCCCTCCAAAGCAAGAACCACTGGCACCGCGCTGAGGGAGGAGTCCTTCGGCGCCCGGCGACAATCCAACACTTCGTCGATGTCGTCCTCGGCGATGCCGAGACGTTCGAGGTGCCACGGTCGCACACGCTCATGTTGAGCTGGCCGCCATATAACAGCTCGATGGCCGCCGTCGCGCTCGCGCGCTACCGCGGCGAGCGCGTGATCTACATCGGCGAGGAAGGGGGCTGCACGGGAGACGACGCGTTCCACGACGCACTCCACACGCAGTGGCGCGAGATAGCCTTCTACGAGATCCCGCAGTGGCCCGGGCTCCACGACGCGGTTTACGTGTACGAGCGGCAGGGTGCTGCGAAGTGACCGACGTCGACCTCTACCTCAACTTCGCGCTGCACGCGATCCTGGGGCGACTCGGTGAGGCCGACGCGCTCATGAGCATTGCGGGCGACGAGATCCGATCTGTCGCCGATCACCTCGCCGCACAGCGCCCGATCGCGCCCAAGCCGCTCTACCGCGGCATGTTGCTCGATCCCGACAAGCCATTCGCGGCAGATCCCAAGCTCACGTTCCTGTCGTGGAGCGAAGATCGCGACGTCGCGCTGTGGTTCGCGTGCCCGCGATCCGTGGTCAGCGAGCCGCTCGCCGCGACCAACCCCAGGCTGCGCGGGCACCTCGTCGATCTGCCCGCGCCGCAGTCGCGTGTGCTGTTCCACCACGGGTGGGCCGACGCGCTTGGCGGCCTCTCCGCGCTGGCACTCGCGCACCCCCTCATGGGCGCGGAAGGCAAGCGGCAGATCGAGTGGTCCCTGCGCACGCAGCGCGAGATCATCACCGCTCCAGTCGACGGCCTTACGCCACGCCCAACCGCCAACCTCGACGCTGAGCAGCTCACCGCACTGGAGAGGCGCCTGTCGCCTCCGTGGGTCATCACGGAAGAAGGTGTCCGCTCGTGAAGCTCACCGAGAAGCAGCGCCAGTGTTTGGAGTACGTCGCGCAGGGAGATCGGCCGCCGTTCAAGATCACGACCGTGGAGTC
>CAZTAI010000346.1:0-1695 GCA_964611555.1 uncultured Chloroflexota bacterium
ATGTCGCCTGGTCGCGAGGTGTCCTGGTGGCCGTCGGCTATGACGACTCAGACCCGGCCGGTGCCATCACGACGCGGGTCTGGAGCTCGCGCGATGGAGCGACCTGGGCGGTCCTGCCCGACACGACCATTCCCGCCGACACGCGACTGACGAGCGTCCTCGGCGCACCCGCCGGCTTCCTGGCGAGCGGCGTCGAACGGGCCGATGACGGGATCGAACGAGGTGTCGTCTGGCGGTCGGACGACGGGGCGGCATGGGTGAGAGCGACCGATCCGGCGGCGTTCGACGCGCGGCTCCACGCCATCTTCGAGGTCGGCGATGAACTCGTCGCGATCGGTGAAAAGCGAGGGGACTATCTCCGCATCAATCCCCCGGTGCTGTGGCGCTCGGGCGATGGATCGCGGTGGGACTCCATGCCTCTGGCCGACGATGCGTTCGGTCCCGACTTCGCCGGCCTGGCGGCGATTGAATCTGGAGGTCTGGGCTACATCGCCGTCGGCACGGTGATCGACAGGCTCTCGCCGCAAGACCCGGCGAGCCTGATCGCCTGGCCGCCCACCGACGGGGCGATCTGGACGTCGCCAGACCTCCGGAACTGGACCCGAGTGGAGCCATCTCGGGTTCTGTTCGGCGGCGAGGAGAACCAAGCAGTCAGCTCAGTTGTCGCCATCCGCGGCGGGTACTTCGCTTTCGGCAGCGCCGGTCCGGCTGCGGGCGCCTGGTCCTCCGCCGACGGCCAACGGTGGGAGCGGATCGAACTACCCGAGGCCGCGATGGGAGCGATCGACGACGCCATCGTGATGAATGGCGAAGTCATCGGGGTGGGCGGCGTAGATGGAGGCCCGGCCGTTTGGCGTGGCTGGGCCGCAGACTCCGCGAACACGCCCGCCGCGGTCGCGGGCGTCGACTATCCGATCAGCATCTACACGCACTGTGGCCTCGACCGTTCGCGCATCGACTTTGACGGCAGCTTCTGGGACCCGATCGGCGAAACGTCGGACGGCCAAGGCAACCCGCCGGCCGGGTACGACAACCCCTACGACGGTGGGGTGATCCGACTTCTACCGGATGGCACCGCCGAATACACGAGTAGCCAAGGTGTGCGGCTTCGACTCGAGCGTTCTAGCGGCGAGCGCTCCTTTGAGCCTTGTCGCTGACCGGTCTCAGGAGGCCGCCCACCTCCGATCCCGGCTACATCGAGGGCGCGTAGGTCGGACCGAGGAATTGCTGTGGGTTATCGCGGGAACTCGAGCACGCAGCCCTTGCCGCGAAAGCCGTGTTCGGTGCCTTCGTTGGTCGGGCGCAGGCTCTTCTCGCGCGCGGCCTTTCTATCCACGGCCATCCCCGCACACGGGGTCCTCGTTCGGCTCGACGATTCGATGCTCAGTCATGGCTCCGCACCCTCGTGAGCAGACGAGGTTGTGGACCATCTTGGTGTACGTCGCCTCGACAGTTCGATCGCCGGCCCCGGCTCGCCTCGGGCCCGTCGGCGGATGACTCGATTGGCATCCGGGTCAGGTGACCCGCTCGTGGCAACCTGACCACGTTTGCGATGGGTCACCAGACTCGGTAGATTGGGGGGCAGAAATCGGTGGGTTTCGTGCTCACGACGGGCGAGTTATCGCGAAAATCGGTCTGCTGACTCTGGATCAGATGACCAGGTCGCGGGCTGTTCACCCGCTGTATGATTCCCGT
>CAZTAI010000347.1:0-1689 GCA_964611555.1 uncultured Chloroflexota bacterium
CATGTAGTTCTTGCGATCGAACTTGGTGTGCTCCGGCGTCTCGCAGTGGAGCGCGAGCCCGGCCGTGATGGCGAGCTCGATGGCGCGGCGGTTGGGGACGGGCAGCGCTCCGGGAAGGCCGAGGCACACGGGACACGTGAGCGTGTTGGGTGGCGATCCGAACCAGCGCGCGGCGCAGCCGCAGAACATCTTGGAGCGCGTGGCCAGCTCGACGTGCGTCTCAATGCCGATGACGAGCTCGTAGGGGCGATCCGTCACGGCGTTCCCAGGGGCGATACACGCGGTTGCGGCGTCGCGCCGTACTCGCGGATCTCTCGCGCGATGTTCACGATGACGCGCTCCCCGTCCACCGACACAAGATATCGAGCAAGGGAGCGCGGAGCCGCGATCGGCTCACCGCGGAGACCGAAGATCGGCGACCCCAGGATCTCCGAGCTATCCGGGCAGCTGGCCCCGAATCCCCAGACCGGCGCGACGAGCGGCTCGAGCGCGAGCACCTCGCACTCGGGCCCACCGTCCGCCGGCGACCAGCGCGCCGGGACTGCGACCAGCTCCCCGGGCGCGGGCTGCGCGATCCAGAACGCGTGCGCCTCGTCCACCAGCGGCGCGCCGTAGAAGCGCGGCTCGCCACCGACCGAGGGCATCTGATCGAGCGCAAGGACGATGCGTCCCCCAAGGACGGCCGCGGGCGGCGTGACCAGCTGCGGCGCCAGGGCCGCGAGGGCAACGGCGCCGATGAGCACGAGAGAGAGGATGAGGAGCGCCGCGACGAGGATGTACTGCTTCCACACGGGCGTGGGGTCCAGGCTCTCGGGCCCGGCCCAATGCTCCGGCGGCTGGTCGTGAGAGTGGGTGCCCAGGTCAGGCCTGGGTCGCGCGCGTGGCCGCGAGCGCCTTCGCTAGGCGTGCCGCCGCCTGGCGGACCGCGGGATCCGTCTCGGGGCGGAGACGCTCGAGGGCGCGCTCGACGTCACGCGGGTGCGTCTTCGCGAGCGGGATGAGGATGATGATCCCCAGCTCCTTGTCCACGCGCCGCGGGTGCGCCAGCAGGCGTTCGCCCCAATCTCGGCGCACGAACGGCGCTGGCGCTACACGCTCGATGATCGCCGCGGCGCGCTCGCGCTCCGCCTTCCTGATCCAGCCGTCCTTGCCGGCGCTTCGAAGGACGTCGGACGCGCCGAGGACGTCACCAGCTCGGAGCGCCGCTTCGAACAGATCCTCCCAGGTCTGGACGGTCAGAGCCTCCCGACGAACCGCTCGATGCGGTCGCAGGCCTCTTCGATCCGTTCCATCGAGGCCGCGTAGCAGGCGCGGATGTGCCCCGCGCCCCGCTCGCCGAACGCCGACCCGGGGACGACGACGACCTTCTCTTCCTCGAAGAGGCGCTCGGCGAACGCATCGTCACCGAGACCGGTCCCGCTCACGCGCGGGAAGCAGTAGAAGGCGCCGCGCGGCTCGAAGGTCGGCAAACCCATCTTGTTGAAGCGCTCCCACATCTTCTTCCGGCGCTTGTCGTACTCACCGACCATGCGCTGGACCTCCGGCTCACCCGTCTTCAGGGCTTCCAGCGCCGCGTACTGGCCGGCCGTCGGAACGCACATGACCGTGTACTGGTGGATCTTCATCATCTGCTCGATGACCTCGGCGGGCGCACACGCGTAGCCGATCCGCCAGCCGGTCATGGCGTAC
>CAZTAI010000348.1:0-1680 GCA_964611555.1 uncultured Chloroflexota bacterium
TCCCGTCCGACGAATCGCGCGCTCGTGAAGCTCGCCGGCATGCCGCATTCTAGGCGCGGCCGCCTCAAGGCCCGCAGGGAGCCAATCCCCAATGCGGTGCGGGACGGTGTATACCGGACGCGGCGTCGCCGCATCCTGGGAGGCTGCTGACCGAGCGTGGGGGCAACTCTTCGGCTCTTTTCGCTGGTCGTCATCGCGCTGGCGACGATCCCTGCGCCGGCCGTCGCCGCCGACCCCGTGCCGGAGACCCCGTTTGCGGTGGCGACCGACGAGGTCTTCACCGAGGCTCGCAACGACGGCCGGCAAGGAGTCCGGGGAACGTGGAGGCTCGAGGCCGGCCGCATCGAAGCCGGCGACATCCGCCTTCGCCTCGTCATCGAACCGCCCGCCCGCGCCTTGCCCGTCCAATCCGGGCCGGCCGTTCTCTTCGGGGGTCTGAGCCTCTTCGGTGACGCCGGTGGCGACATGGCAACGGGCGAACAGGTCGATGCGTTGGCGAGCGTCGTTCTCCCGCCGTGCGACGACGCTGGCTGCCGGTACGTGGCCGAGATCGCCATCCCCACCGCCGACCTCTTGCCAGCGATCCGGCGACTCGAGGAGCACGGAAGTCTGATGTGGGCCAGCGCCAACCTGACGCTCGTCCGGACATTCGGGGAAGGAACGTGGCTCCAGGTGCTTCCCTTCTACACAGGCGGAGAAGGTGGCCCGCTCGACGGGGCGGCAGGGCGGCTGGGCGCGATCGAGCCGGTCGACGGCACGCTTTTCCCGTTCGGCCTGTTTCCCGCTACGGAGGCGACTCCCGTGCCGGGCGAACGGTTCGTCTCCGGCATGGAGCTGGACTACCGCGCAGTTGTCGAAGGCCTCCGCGCCCAAAGCGACGATCCCACGAGGCCGCCGCCAGTGGCGCCCGTCCGACTGCGGGTCGGCATCCGGCAACCGTGCGAAAACGCTGCGGTCTTGACAATGCACGACGACGGCGGCGCCTGGATCTTCACCGCCGTGGCGGCCGACGGTGTTCCGCTCACGACGGTCGACGAAACCATCGAGCTCCCGGTCGGCATCCCGTGGCGCCTGACGTTGCACGATGGTGGCGGCATCGACTTCGACCAGGGCCGCCAGGGCTGGGGCATTCGCCTTGGGCCGATCGCAAGCGACGGAACGCCGATGGTTGTGGACGCGACATTCAACTGCGCGCGCGTGGACGGCGAGCTGCGCCTCTCAGGCGGCATCGTTCAACCGACGACCGAGGCGTCCACCCCGCAGGCGACGGCGAGCGGCGCCGTCGAGGAGCGCACACCGCTCGGCGGGACACCGGTCGGGGTGCTTGCGATCGTCGTCGTCCTCGGGCTCGTCGCGTTGCTTGGCATCGGTGGGTGGAGGCGACGGTCCAACACCACGCGCTGACCGCCAGATGTCCGTGGAGCGGACCGTAGCGGACCGCGGCCGACCGCCGCAACGGCGAGATCGGGCATGCTGAGCGTGGCCGCGCTCGGCCATTCCTTCATGCGTCCCCACTGGGGACGATTGGCGATGCGCTGAGTCGCGCCGTCCTGCTCGCGGACGGATGGCGATCGGCCTGCGCCTCGAACCGAGGGGTCGGCTAGGCTGGCAGAGATGTTGCCCCAACGCCGCGCTCCCCACCCGGACAACGAGCTCAACGAGCTGCCGGGCGAAGAGTGG
>CAZTAI010000349.1:0-1680 GCA_964611555.1 uncultured Chloroflexota bacterium
AGCGGCGTTCGTGAGATGCCAGCCCTTGTAGAGATGCGCGATGCTCTGCTGGCTCACGCGGTCAGTTCATGAAGAACGTTGAAGGAGTCCTCCATGATCCTCGGCCGGATCAGGGCACGTCACGTCCCGCCACGGAGAACGTGACCGGATCCGCCAGGAACGTGTCCCGGCAGAAGCGGCTGCAGAACGCGTAGAGCCGGCCCGCGTAGTCGATGATCAGATCGTCCCGCTCGAAGTGCTCCAGGCTGACGGCCTTGCCGCAGACGGGGTCGATCTCGATGTCGATCCTGAGCTCGTGGTCTGACGTGCTGATGATCTGAGTGCTCATCCAAGTTCCTTTCCGCTTCGCTTCAGTGCATGGCCGTGGCTGGCTCGCGCGATGCCGAGTCGACCGCATCGATCGTTCCCGTGTCCACGGCACGGGCCACGAGGACGGCGCAGTGGGCGTCAGCAAGGACGCGGTCGGCCGTGCTGCCCTGGATGAACAGAGCGCCGAGGTTGGAGCCGCGCGCTCCGAGCACGATCAGGTCCGCGCCCATCGCGCCGGCGTGACCAAGCACGCGGTCCGCGACTGGCCCGTGCTCGATCTCGAGGTGGACCTGCATACCCGACGGCAGCCTCGCCGCCGCGATGCGCAGGGCCTCGAGCGCGGCGTGACGCTCGTCACGCTCGACGGCCGCTCGGAGCTCGTCCCCAAAGGTGCCAGGCGGCCACGTCGCGTGCGTGGTATCGCGGGCGACATACAGCACCGTGACCTCGGCGTTCCTGGGAAGGGGAAGCGACCCGAGAGCCGCGACGGCCGCGTCGGAGTCCTCGGACCCAT
Source organism: uncultured Chloroflexota bacterium (assembly GCA_964611555.1). Classification (GTDB taxonomy): domain Bacteria; phylum Chloroflexota; class Limnocylindria; order P2-11E; family P2-11E; genus GWC2-70-10. Next base: position 824 of record CAZTAI010000349.1, read on the forward strand.
CGGATGCGACGAGGATCCGGATCGGAGTCCCGCGCCGCTCCCGGACCACCAGGACCGGGATGGGTGAGTGGCGCGCGAGCGCTCTCGCCGTGCTGCCGAGGATCGCGCCCGCGATACGGCCGCGTCCGCGGGAACCGACCACGATCAGCCCGTCCTTCGCCGCGACGGCCGTGGCGACGATCGCCTCCGCCGCCGGACCCTCCACGACCCGTAACCCGGTCGTGACGCCTCGGGCGTGTATTCGGGCCACCGCCTCGGCCGCGGTGCGCCGCGCGGCGGCTGTCTCGACCTCGATGACCTCGCTGAGGAACACGCCGATGCCGTCCAGGCTCGCTCCGGCGTAGTTGTGAACGGGAACGCTGACAACGTCGATGCGGTCGGTGGGCCGGTACTGCAGCGAGAGGATCAGGTCCAGCGCGATCTCGGAGCCCGGAGAGCCATCCGTCGCGAGCAGGATGTTCATGTCTTGACCTCCTTCGTCGCGTGCACCACGAGCACGGAGCAGGGCGCGCGCAGGACGACCGCCCGCGCAACGCTCCCGAGCAGAGCCGCGACACCACCCGTCCCACGACTGCCCACCACGATCAGGCCCGCACGTGTCCCTTCCGCCTCGGCGACGATGGCCATCGCCGGGTCTCCGGTCGAGGCGGTCGCGGTCGCGGCGACCCCGAGAGAACGGAGCTCGCCGGCGGCCTCCTCGGCGATCACCGCGTGGGCGGCGAGGGTCGACGAGACGTCGTCCGCGTAGGCCACGGCCGCGGCGCGCCGCATCGTCTGGGCTATCCCGCTGCCGAGCGGCGCGGCGACGTGCGCAACGCTGACCACTCGCACGAGCTGGCGGCGCAGCGCTGGCCAGC
>CAZTAI010000350.1:0-1677 GCA_964611555.1 uncultured Chloroflexota bacterium
CCGGCGCGCCGCCCATCACGGCCGACAGTGTGCCGCGATCAGCCTCGCATCCCCGGATCATGGCTTCGCAAGGGCGTGCCGAACGCACATATAGTGGGAATCGCTATGGCGCCTCGGAAGCGCATGCGTGCTCTGAGCACACCCGTGAGCGTCGCGATGAGCGCCGAGCACCGGCGTCGGATCGCGGCGGAAGCCCAGCGGCGCGGCCTCGGAGTTTCGCCAACGCTACGAACGCTTGCTCTCGAGCGGCTCGCCGACATCGATGAGGAACGCCAACTCGCGCGTGCACGGAAGTGGCAGCTGGAGCAAGCTCTGAAGATCCTCGATGAGGTCCAGCGGGGCAACGTGCCCGAGGTCGCCTGGAGCGAGATCGAGGCCCTCTTCGACAAAGCGCCGGCGTCGGTAAGAAGGCTCCCCGTCAGGAAGCGTCCCTAGATCCGCCGCCGCGTCGCGGCTACCCCGCGCTTTCGAGACGATGTCGAGGCCGTGCTCCACTGGCTCCGCGCGCACCGTCGGGCCACGGACGCCGAGCGGCTCCTGTCGGCGCTGCAGCGCATGCGCGCGACGCTCAGAAGGTTCCCGGGCATCGGCGGATCCGTGGTCGAGCGTCCAGGTATGTCCGTTCGCGTTGTTGGCCTTGGCCGCCTGCCGTACCTCGTCTGGTACAGCTTCGATCTCGACGAGCCAGCTGATCCCGTCTGGCTCCTGTCCCTCACGCACGAGAAGCAGGATCGGGAGCGCTTCGACCCCTCGCGCCTCGACCGCTCGTAGGGGACGCTCGCAGCCCCTCTACTCGGCCGGTGTCGCGGGCGCCTCCGGCGCGACAGGAGCCATGCGCGCGGTCTTCGCGAGCGCCCCTACATACACGCCGACCCCCACGACCGCGGCTCCGAAGAAGAAGACAGGCCCGAAGACCTCGCCCGCGAGGAGCGTCGCCAGAACGATCGCGACGATGGGCGATAGCACCGTGCCGTAGGAGCTCGCCGACGGCGTCCAGCGGAGGATCACGAGCGTCATGAGCGAGAAGCCGATGGTCGAGCTCGTGACCAGGTACGCCAGAGCCAGCCAGACCTCGGTCGCCGCCGGCAGAGGCCGCGGCTCGCCCGCGACGAGCGAAGCCACGAGCAGGAAGGCCGCGCCCGTCCCCATGGCGATGGACGTGGTCGCCACGGGATGGGTGCGCGGGAACGACTTCACTACTACCGTCGCGATCGCTCCGACGAGGCCGGCGAGGGGGATCGCCAGCAGGCGCGCTATCTCGATGTCGGTCGTGATCTGGGCGGCAAAGATGATCGCCAGCCCGGCTATCGCGATCAGCGCGCCCAGGATCGCCTGCGCCGTGATGCGCTCGAACCCCGCGACGGCTGACACGAACAGCGTGATGAGCGGCAGGGTCGCGAACACGACCGACGTCATCCCGGCCGGGACCACGACCAGCGCCCAGTAGAGGAGCGCGAAGTTCGCCCCGAAGATGAGCACGCCGAAGACGAGCGCGCCCGCGAGCGCGCGACCGCGCGGGAGCGGGATGCCGCGCAGCGCGACGACGGCGAACAAGATTACCGAGGCCGCGAAGAAGCGCAGGCCAGCGCCCCAGAACGGTGGCAGCTCGCGGTTGGAGAAGCGCACGCCCACCCAGTTCGCTCCGAGGATCAGCGTGGCGAAGAGGAACGCGAGCAG
>CAZTAI010000351.1:0-1672 GCA_964611555.1 uncultured Chloroflexota bacterium
CACATATCCAGCCACGCGTGTGTACCTCCTTGTCTCATGGTCGCCTGAGCGCGGGCGCTTGGATCATCACCGCTATGCCGACCGCGACCGCGAAGAACATCGCGATGGAAGCTGCGACGACGATCGCACGCTGGCTGGCCGGTGGCCCGCCGCGGCCGGCCGATGCCTGTCCGGCGTTGTCGTGCCACGGCACGAACGCGAGCCAGCTCATGCCGATGTACGCCGCTCCGAGGACGGCCAGCCACAGACCGATCCCGAGCAGCCTCGCCCCAAGTCGCTCCCCCGACGCGAGCCACAGGGCGTGCTGATCGACGAACGTAACGGCGCCTCCCACGATCGGCAGCGTCGTCAGCCAGGCCCACACGGCTTCGCCGTCGGCGCGCAGCCGATCGGACGCGCGTATCCGCGCGATGACGCCGACGCCGAAGGCGAGCATCGCCACGACGCGCCACGTGACCAGCGTGAGCACGCGGTCGCGACGCCGATCGGTCCACCTTTTCTCGCCGTCGTCGGGGAAGAAGCGCGAGCCCTGCCGATCGCCCGGAGACTCGAGCTCCTGCGCCAAACGCGAGAGGAACTCCTCGCGGTTACTGAAGTACCCGCCGTGGTCGAGGATGACGTTCATCCCGTTCGTGACCTCGAGCTCCTCGTCGGGTCGGCGGATGTGACCCGGCATGCGGAGCTGCCCGCCCGACACCGGGTCGTATGCGGACCAAACGTTGATCCAGTGGATGCTCGCGGGCAGCGGATCGCGCAGGCGACACGTACGCGCGGGCACGAGGCGCTTGTCCCACGCGTTGTTGAGCGCCGACCCGAACGTGACTAACGTCTTCACGAGCGCGAGATCCGCGGGCGGCACGGCATCGGAGCAGAGCGCGTCGTACGCGACGACGGTGCCCTGCGAATGCGCGATCACGGCGATCCGCTCGCAGCCGCCCTTATCGACGAGGAAGCGGATCGCCGCCGCGACGCTGCCGCGCACGTGCACGGCCTGGATGTCGTCCCACATGAACGTGTAGAAGTCGCCGATCTGGTCTTGGACGAAGTTCCTGAGGCCCATGACCGCCCGCTCCACCGGTCCCGGGATCTGCGCGAGCACGTAGAGGCCGAGGATGAGCGGGGTCGAGAGGATCGCTGCCGCGACGTAGCCGAGGAAGAGAAGGAGCGAGGAAAGGACCTCGATGATCGCCTTCGGGGACTGGGGCAGCTTGCGGAACGAATCGACGACGACTTCCGCCAGACGCAGGCATCGCACGACCGCCGACTTCAGTCCCCACCAGGTCATCTCGTCGAGGTTCGGCGCGCTCAGTCGTGCTGCCCACCACGCCTCCGCAAGGAACCAGGTCTGGGCGGGATGCCCTTCCTCTTTCTCCAGATCGAGCTTGAAGCGCGCCGGCCGCTGCGCAAGCTCGCCGTAGGTGAGGTCCGACGAACTGACGCACAGGTTGCGGTCGCGCCGCTTGTGCCATTCCTGCAGCCAGTGGAGGAGCGGACCGCCGAACTCGCGGACCGTGTAGCTCTCGGACTGCTGGCCGATGCCGTGGACGAAGACGACTCCGACCCGGGTCGCGCCGCCGGTCTTTGCAATGAGGTGCTGCTCGACGGCCTGGCGCTCCTGCATCAGGCGACCCTCGCGCCCCGCTGATACACCGCCCACACGCGCCACAGCGCC
>CAZTAI010000352.1:0-1671 GCA_964611555.1 uncultured Chloroflexota bacterium
GCCTCCTCGACGGCGCACTTGCGCCGCTGCCGTGCGTGAGCCTCCGCTACTACGGGAAGTGCTCGTGCCCGGACGAGGCGACGTGCCCGCTGCGCGACGTCATGCTCGACGTCCGCGACAACATCCTCGAGATCCTCGACAGCGAGACGATCGGCGCGCTCGCGGCCCGCGAGGGCCGCGCCTCGATCGACCCGGCCGGCCTCCACGCCGACGCCCTGGCCGGCCGCCGGCCCTGATCGGGCACTCAGCCGGGGCGACGACCTGGCGTTGGGTCAAAGGGGGGCGTAGCTCTGATGGATCGTGAAGCCCACGAGCAGCCACATGAGCCCCGCCGCAACCAGGCCGGCCATGACGGCCGCTGCCCGGTTCCGCCCCCGTCGCACGACGAGTAGCGATCCCGCGGTCGCCCAACCCGTGACCGCCAGGCTGAGCTGGTACCCAATGGCGAGGAGCGGGCCACCTGTTGCCGCCAGAGAGCTCGCGGGCACCGGGCCCGTGACCACGAACTTGCGAACGTCAAGCGCGGGAACCTCCGGAAAAGCGGTGTCATCCGGGCCCATCTCGGCCATTCCGTCGGAGACGATGACTGCGAAGCGGCCGGGCGATAGCTCCGTCCGAGTGGCGATGCGGACAAGGTCCTGGGTCGCAGGAAACGGACGACTGAGGCCGCCCCCGTACTGCTGCGGGTCATTTCCGGCCAGCAAGACGGCCTCCATGTCATCGGTGAGACCTTCGACCGAAACCCAACGCTCCTTGATGCCCGCGGTCCGTTGGATATCGATGGTCAGCCGGCCGGCGGCAATTGTCTCAGGCGTCACGCTGGAGATCCGGTCGCCCTGCACGGTCACCTGAAGTACTGGCTCCGACTCGCTCGGCACAAACGCTGACGTCGCCGCGGCACGGACCAGGACCAGCGCCAGGAAGATCGAACCCGCCAGCGTCAGTCCTGCAATCACACCGTGGCGGATGAACGCGGCCGACGGTCGCATCGCAGCCCCGCCCGACCGCACGGCTGCAGGTGCCAGGCCCGCGAACGCTCCGGCCACGTAACCGCCGATGAGACTTGCGCTCCCCAGGGCGAGCGCGCCGAGAACCTGGCGAGACCAGGCAGGTTCGCGCAGGCTCGCGACCACGTTCGTCGTCCACGAGGCCTGCTCGGTCAGGACGAACAGCTGGATCGCCACGGCGGCCGACGCACCGACGATCGTCCCGACCAACCCGCTGAACGACCGGTTCAGGACGCCAACGACGAGTCCAACGATGAACAACCCGATGAGGTCGCTCGGCACCCACGCGCCGTCGCTGTAAGGCCGCGGCGATACCAGAGGCCCGTATATTCCTTCTTGAACCGGGTTCGTCTGGAAGACGAGGCCCAGAAAAACGCCGACCAGGGTCACAAAGGCCGCGGGGGCAGCCCTGATCGCGATCGGCAGGACCGACTTTCGGGCGCCTGACTGGTTCATCACATCGGCGGGGTTCATGTACGGGTGACGCGCGTGCCGCCCGGACGTTACGCGGTCAGCGAGTAGCCTAACCCCGGAGCCGGGGGTAACGGAAGGGCGAGCAGCGCGTTCTAGGCTTCGATGAAGTCGATAGAACGGCGCGAGAGGGAGACGGAGTTGGCCGCGATCAGGCGGATCGGGCGCCAGGGCCTTGCCTCGTTCGTCGGCG
>CAZTAI010000353.1:0-1668 GCA_964611555.1 uncultured Chloroflexota bacterium
GGATTGTGCCGAAGCAGGGATTCGAACCCTGACGCCCTTGCGGGCAGCGGATTTTAAGTCCGCCGCGTCTGCCGGTTCCGCCACTTCGGCCCGAGCCACAGCGTAGCGGCAGCGATCGAGTCGCTCATAGACCGCCACGGGGAGGAGCCTGGGGCCGGGATGGGCCAAAGGTCAGGGGTCGAGCACCGGCGGCCGTCCGCGATGATGCCGGCACCGGGCGACGCCTGGAGTCGCCCAAGTCAAGAGACGTGATGACAGTGCTGGTTGCGAGCCGCGTTCCGGGCTCGATCCGCGCCCGACGCCTGCTGATTGCGGCCCTCGCAGGCGTGCTCGTGGCCCTCGGCTCCTTCGCGGTCGTCGACAGCGTCACCACGCCGCGCCGAACCACACCGGTCTACGACCCGCCCGTCCTCGCTGGCCAGCAGCTGTGGGGGGCGTGCTCGGGTGGCTTCTACGCGCGCAAGGGCAACAGGATCGTGCTGACCTCGAGCGGGCACTGCACCACCGAAGGCACCGTGGCCTACGACGCCGACGGCACGACCGTTCGCGGCATCTTCGGCCCAGCTGCCCGCGATGCGACCTGTCCCCACGCGGGCCACCACTGCGCCGCGTCCGACATCAACTACCTCATCGTGGCCGCAGACCGGGTCCCGTGGGGCCACCTGAATACCCTTGACTTCGGCGCCGGCGGCTACCGGATCATCGAACCCGGCAGCGTACCGCTCGGCTGCGCCGACATCACGATCGGCGCCCTCGTCGAGATCGACGGCCGCAACACGTACCGCAAGGGGACGGTGCAGGAGAAGGGCCAGAACCTCCACCCGGGGGACGGCGCCTACTTCCCGTGCATGATCGAGGCCGACATCCAGGTCGGGGTGGGCGATTCGGGCGGGGCCGTGCTCGTGGACGGCCGGCCGGCCGGGGTGGCCTCGCGCAGCTTCGGCGGGTACCTCGGCTTCACGCCATTGGCCGAGGGGCTGGACCAGCTCGACCTCGAACTCTGCACGACACCCAACTGCGATCTCGCGCCAGTCGGGTCGTTTCCGCGCGCGCCGCTCGTCGAGGGCGGCGCCGGTCGCAGCAATGACTCCGAGCAGGCCCCCGATAAGGCAAGCCCTATCAAACTGCGAGGATCCCTCCATCTGCACGATTGGGGGTTAGCTCGATAACGACCACCGGTAGCTTCCTGCCTTGGCCAGCGTCAACGAGCTGGACAAGGCCTCTTTCAACGAGGAACTCCGGAATCACGCTCCCAGCGCCGACTGCCAACTCGACGTGATACTCGCCGTCGGCAAAACGTGAAGCTCCGATCGCCCACGAGAAGCGAGGCCAGTCGGCCCCCTGAGCGTCGGCCAAGTAGAGCGCTTCCCGACCTTGGAAGAAACTTTCCCGAGTCGCCGGGTGGAGTAGTCGCCAGCCGCGGTCCGGCGCCGCTCCTGCCGCTGCCGCCAGCCACGCGTCCACCCATTCAGCCGCCTCTTGTTCGGTCCCGACCTGAGGTGGATCTCTCGGCTCCAGGGTAGCGGTACAGGAGAGAGCCGTTGCCCCGACGAGCAGTGCCAGGAGCAGCGGGCGCAGTCTCCGGCCCGTCGAGGGCGGTTTCGTGCGTGAAAGTGGAGGCGACGACCGGATTCGAACCGGTGAATAGAGGTTTTGCAGACCTCCCCC
>CAZTAI010000354.1:0-1667 GCA_964611555.1 uncultured Chloroflexota bacterium
ATCGAAGGAGCGCGTGGGGTCGACCCAGAGCGCGGCCCCGCCTTCGCGCTGCGCGCCGGCCACGGCGCGGAGGGCGATCGTCACCTTGCCGCAGGTCCCCGCGCCTGCGAGGGCCAGCGCGGACCCCGGCTCGATCCCACCCGAGAGGCGGTCGAACGACGTCCCGGTCCTGGACCGGCGGGCGCGCGCCTGCCCGTCCGCGACCGTCGCGGTGACGACGGTGCGAGCTCCGAACCGCCCTTCCAGGCGGGAAATGGCCTCGTTCAGCGCTATTGCCACGGTCACACGCTCCCCATCGATCCACCCGGGGTGGCCGCCCGAGTGTGAACGAATGTTCTAACTGCTGGGGAGCTCTGTCAAGGCCTCGAAGTGTCAAATTTCGTTGGCCGCTAACTTGCCGCGAGTCCTTACCTAATGGCTCAGCGCAGCGCCCCGGGAGCCTGCAGGGACTGCGGGAACGACGCCTACATCCGCCTGGCCGGCACGAACGGCGAGAGCGTGATGGTCTGCGCCCACTGCTTCGCCGATCCCGCCCGCGCGGGGACCCTTCCAAAGGGAACGGCCCACAAGGCCCCCGAGCGCACCGAGCAGGACCGCCGCATCCACCGCTAGCGCGCGGCCCTAGTCCGCGCTCGCTCCGGCGCTTCGAGCTCGCGGATGCTGGACCACCTGCGCGCGCCTCTCGAGATCGCGGATCGCCGGTACGCGGAAGAACGCGTAGACGGCGGCGGCCAGCGCCGCGGCACCTCCGGCGAAGAGCACGACATCGATGCCGAGCACGCTTCCGAGCGCGCCCAGAGCGAGCTGTCCGAGCGGCATGATCCCCATGAAGATCATCGCGAAGATGCTCATCACCCGCCCCAGCATCCGGTCGGGTGCCGTTGTCTGGAGCGTCGTGTTGGTGAGGCCGTTGAAGACTATGGACGAGAGCCCCACGAGCACGCTGACCGCGATGGCCGCGACCAGATCGCGCTGGACCATCAGCAGCATCAGGCTTGCGCCGGTCGCGCCGGTCGCGAGAAGGATCAGACGTCCACGGCGGCGCGCGTTGCCGAGGTTCGCCACCAGAAGAGAGCCCGCCAGCGATCCGACGCCGGCGCCTGCCATCAGGTACGACAGCTCGGTCGCACCGACCAGCAGCACATTCGCGGCGAAGGCCGGGACCAGGAAGATGTACGGCCGTGCGAAGAACGCGAGCGTCGCGGCGAGCACGATGCTCCAGCGGATGACCGGCTCGCGCCGCATGTACCCGACGCCCTCGCGCACGCTCTCCAGCATCGATGGACGATCCTCAGCCCTCTCGGGCGCGGGGGTCGGCCGCATCAACAGCAGGGCGATGACGACACCGAGGTAGCTGACGGCGTTCGCCACGAATAGGGCGCCGACGCCGCCGGTGATGCCGATCAGCACACCGCCGATCGCGGGTCCGACGATCTGTGGCCCGTTGAAGCTCGCCTGGTTCATGCCGATCGCGCTCATGAGGTGATGCCGCGGTACGAGGCGCGGCACGAGCGATTGCCGCGACGGCACGTCGAACGAGAACACCGACGATCGGACGGCGGCGAGCATGATCACGACCGCGATCGTGACCGTGTTCGTCAGGACCAGGGTCGCGAGGATGATCGCCAGCATGCCGGCCGTCACCTGAGTGATCAGAAGGAGCTGCC
>CAZTAI010000355.1:0-1666 GCA_964611555.1 uncultured Chloroflexota bacterium
AGTTCGAGGACCGCATCGTCGACAACATGTGCATGCAGCTGGTCCAGAAGCCGGACCTCTATGACGTGCTGGTCCTGCCGAACCTGTACGGAGACATCGTGAGCGACCTCGCGGCGGGACTGGTGGGCGGGCTCGGCGTCGCTCCGGGCGCGAACATCGGCGAGAGCGTGGCCGTCTTCGAGGCCATCCACGGCTCCGCGCCTAAGTACGCGGGACAGAACAAGGTGAACCCGATGGCCCTCATGCTGGCCGGAACGCTCATGCTTCGGCACCTGGGCGAGCGCGAGGCCGGCGACCGGCTGGAGCAAGCGATGCGCGACGTGGTAGCGGAGGGGAAGGACGTGACCTACGACCTCAAGGCGGACCGCGACGATCCGACGGCCGTCGGCACGAGCGAGTTCGCCGACGCGGTCATCAGGCGGATGGGGGCGGCCGTCCATGCCTAGCCCGGAACACGACGACGCGCCGACCGGCGCGCGGGCGGTGGAGGGCAAGCCGGGGCGGTATCTCGTCTCGACGTGGACGACGTACGAGTTCCAGTTCGGCTACTCACGGGCGGTACGTCATGGCGACGAGATCAGGCTGGCAGGAACAGCAGGATTCGGCGAAGACGGCCAGCTCGTCTCCGACGATGTCTCCGGCCAGCTGCGCCGGGCGCTCGAGATCCTGGCTGATGCGCTGCGCCGCCTGGGTGCCGACATGACTGACGTCGTGATGACGCGGATCTATCTCGCGGACATGAAGGACGCCGACACCGCCGCAGTCGTCCACGGCGAGGTCTTCCGCGACATCAGGCCCGCCACGACCCTCGTGCGGACGGACTTCGTGGACAGGCGGATCCTCGTCGAGATAGAGGCCGAGGCGATCGCGCCACCTGGCTCGCGCCCGGTGGTCGAGTAGTGGGCAGCCGCAAGGTGAAGGTAGTGATCACCGGAGCCACCGGCCAGGTCGCATATGCGCTCCTGCCGCGGATCGCCGCCGGCGAGATGTTCGGTCAGGACACCGAGGTGGACCTGCGCCTCGCCGACATCCCGCAGATGGTCGACAAGGCCAAGGGCGCGATCATGGAGCTCGAGGACGGGGCGTACCCGCTGCTAGCGCGGGTCACGGCGGGCTCGGACCGCGGCGAGACCCATAAAGACGTCGACTGGGCGCTGCTGGTCGGGAGCGTTCCGCGCGGTCCCGGCATGGAGCGCGGCGACCTCATCCGCAAGAACGGCCCCATCTTCGTTGAGGAGGGCCGCGCCATCGCGGAGCACGCCGGCCCTAACGTCCGCATCGCGGTGGTCGGGAACCCGTGCAACACGAACTGCCTGATCGCCCGCGCGGCCGCTCCCGGCATACCCGACGACCGCTGGACCGCCATGACGCGCCTCGACCAGAACCGCGCCCGCGCGCTGATCGCGGCGAAGGCCGGTGCGCGCGTCCGCGAGGTCAAGAAGCTCACCATCTGGGGCAACCACTCCGCGACCCTCTACCCCGACTTCACCAACGCCGAGATCGGCGGCAAGAAGGCGACCGAGGTCGTGGACCGCGGCTGGCTCGAGACCGAGTTCATCCCCGCGGTGCAGCAGCGTGGCGCCGCGGTCATCGCGGCGCGCGGCGCGTCGAGCGCGTTCTCCGCGGCACAGGCGCTGATCGATCACGTCAAGAGCCTCATCTCACC
>CAZTAI010000356.1:0-1657 GCA_964611555.1 uncultured Chloroflexota bacterium
CGGGGCGCTCGACGAGATGGCCCGCGAGCGGATGAACTCCGAGGTCCTGCGCATCTGGCATCAGACCGGCACCACAATCGTGTTCGTGACGCACTCGATCCCGGAGGCGGTCTTCCTCTCGACGCGCGTCGCCGTGATGAGCGCCCGCCCAGGCCGCATCACCCATGTCGTCGACGTGCCGCTCCCGCAGCCGCGCAACGAGGACACGCGCGAGGATCCGCTCTACTTCCGGGTGATCACCGAGGTCCGCGAGGCACTGCGCGCCGGAGGCGGCCTCGAGCCGGACGGCGTCCCCGCCACCTCGCAGGAGCGGATCGCGGCGGAGGGCGGCATCGGATGACGACCGCCGCGCGCGCGGTCGGCGTCCCGCTCCCGCATCGGCCACGCCGCTTCGCGCGCCTCGGCCAGATCGTCACGGACTACGCGCCAGCGATCGTCGTCTTCGTCGCCGCCATCGGCCTGTGGGAGCTCCTCGTCCGGCTCTACGAGGTGCGCGCCTTCATCCTGCCCGCGCCCTCGGCGATCGTGACCGCGCTGGTGGAGAACTGGGGAGCCGGCCGCTGGCCGCTGTTCCAGTCGGCCCTCACCACGTTGTACGAAGCGGCGGGTGGCCTGGTCATCGGCACGTCCGCGGGCCTGGTCATCGCGTTCGCCGTGTCGCGCTGGGCGAGCGCGCGGGACGCCGTCCTGCCATTCGCGATCGCGGCCAACGCGATCCCGATCATCGCCATCGCCCCGATCTTCAACGCCTGGTTCGGGGTGACCGACCCCTTGTCGAAGATGATGATCGCGGCGCTGCTCGTGTTCTTCCCGGTGATGATCAACGTGACGCGCGGGCTGACCCAGGTCGATCCATCGGCCATCGAGCTCATGCGGTCGTACGCGGCCAGCGACTGGACCGTGGTGCGCAAGGTTCGGATACCGAATGCCCTGCCCTTCTTCCTGACCGCGCTCAAGGTGGCGACGACGCTCAGCCTCATCGGCGCCATCGTCGGCGAGTACTTCGGCGGCAGCTCAACCGTCATCGGCCGCGTGGTGGTTCAGTCCGCGTCCGCGCTGCGCTTCGACGTCACGTGGGCCGCGATCCTCCTCGCGGCCGTCACCGGCGTCGCGCTGTATCTCCTGATCGCCGCGCTCGAGCGCGTGCTCATCCCGTGGCACTCCTCGGTGCGTGGCGAGGAGCCCGGCTGAACCTCTTGGCAGCCAGCGACATACCAAGAACGATGGGCCGCTTCCTCGCGCTCGGCACCCTGGCAATCGCGCTTGCAGCATGCGCCGATACTCCGCCGGCCTCATCCGACCCGGCCGCGACTGTGCCGGCGGCTTCCGGTTCCGCGGCCGAGCCCTCAGCCAGTGTCGCCCTGGAGTTGGCGTGGGAGGTCCTCGAGCCTGCCCCCTTCGAACGGATCGAGATGGCCACGGTCGCGCACGCCGGCGAGATCTGGCTGCTGGGCGGTCTCAACGCGGATGGCTCCGCCAGCGACGAGGTCCGCCGATTCGACCCGAGCACCGCAGAGTGGGATGAGGGACCGCCCCTCGACCGCCCGATCCACCACGCGGCCGCAGTGTCCACGGGTGACGACCTCTACGTCATCGGCGGCTACGACGGCAACAGCTTCGACACGCCTCGAACGACCGTCCTGGTGCTGAACGACGC
>CAZTAI010000357.1:0-1656 GCA_964611555.1 uncultured Chloroflexota bacterium
GCCGACGTCATGGCCACGCTCGGCTCGAAGTCGGAGGCCAAGGCGGTCGCGCGCCGGGCCGGGATCGCGGTGCTACCGGGTTACGCGGAAGAGGACCAGCGCGACGCGGCCTTCACGGAGGCGGCGAAACGGATCGGCTACCCCGTGATCGTCAAGCCGACAGCCGGTGGCGGCGGCATCGGCATGCAGATCGTCGAGAAGCAGGCGGACCTGAAAGAGTCACTGGCCCGAGCGCGACGCATCGCGCTCGCGGCGTTCGGCGACGAGCGGCTGATGCTGGAGCGCTATGTCACCGCGCCGCGTCACATCGAGGTGCAGATCCTCGCCGACAAGCACGACCGCGTCCGCGCTCTGGGAGAGCGCGACTGCTCCGCGCAGCGCCGGCATCAGAAGATCGTGGAGGAGGGCCCGGCCGCGGGGCTCACGCGCTGGCAGCGGCAGAAGCTGGCCGAGGCCGCTACGACGATGGCCCACTCGGCACGCTACGTCGGGGCCGGGACCGTCGAGTTCGTCGTGGACCAGCGCGGCGAGGCCTACTTCCTCGAGGTGAACGCGCGGCTGCAGGTGGAGCACACAGTCACCGAGGAGCTGACCGGGTTCGACCTCGTCGAGCAGCAGATCCGCATCGCGGCCGGCGAGCGGCTGGAGCTGGCGAAAGCCGCGCCGAGCGGCCATGCGGTCGAGGCGCGCATCTACGCGGAGGATCCGGCCGCCGGATTCGTCCCCTCCACCGGGACGCTCGTGCACGTCCGCTGGCCGCAGGGCGTACGCGTCGATGCCGGGTACGAAGAAGGCGGCGTCGTCACCGACCACTACGACCCGTTGATCGCCAAGGTGATCGCCCGCGGAGAAGACCGTAGCGGCGCCCTCGACGCGCTGGCCGAGGCGCTCGCGCGGACCGAGATCCTCGGCGTGCGCACGAACATCCCCTTCCTGCTGCGCTACCTCTCGCACTCGGAGGTACGCGCCGGTCGCGTCACGACGAGCTTCGTGGAGCAACAGCTGCCCGAGCTCATCCCGCACGGCGACGTCCCCGACGAGGTTTACGCGCTGGCCGGCGCGGCCGTCCTCGATGCGCGGCCGCGCGTGTCGCGAGATCCGTGGACGTCCCTCGGCGCATGGCGGCCCGGCCTCGGCCACTCCGGGTCGGTGGTGCTGCGCGAGAACGACCGCGAGCGCGCGGTCCTGGTCGAGGGCGAGGGACCGTACGTGGTCAGCGGGTCCCACGTGGCGCGCGACGACGAGGAGCCGCACGTCTGGACGCTGGATGGCACGCCCGCCGCGGCCGCGCCGCACGGCCCGAGCGTCTGGGTGGCCTGGCGCGGATCGGCCTACGAGCTCCGGACGGATCCGGTCGAGCGCGACATCACGGAAGCAGCGGCCGGCAGCGAGATCGTCGCGCCGATGCCCGGCGTTGTGCTCGCGGTACACGCATCGGCGGGCCAGGTCGTCAAGCGCGGCGACGCGATCGCCGTTATGGAGGCCATGAAGATGGAGTTGCGCATCGACGCGCCGGCCGACGGCAAGGTCACGCGGCTGCTCTGCTCCGCCGGCGATCAGCTGCGGCGCGGCCAGCGCATCGCGGAGTTCGAGCCCGCCTAGCGCTTCTCCCACGCACCGCGGTGGATGAGCTGCTCCGCCGGCCTGCGACCGACG
>CAZTAI010000358.1:0-1652 GCA_964611555.1 uncultured Chloroflexota bacterium
GGCCTCGAGGTCCTCGGCTTCCTGACGGACGACCTCGGCGAGCGCGAGCGCCGCCTCACGTCGGGTGGCGTACGCCTCGTTGAAGGACCAGTCGAGCATCGTGTACGGACCGGTGAGCATGCCCTTCACCGGGCGGTCCGTCAGTGACTGCGCGTACTGGAACCACTCGACGGTCATCGGCTTTGGACGCCGGATCTTTCCCGCGATGATCGGCTTGTGGTAGTAGCGATTGCCGAAGGAGCGGACCAGGCCGCCAGCTTTGTAGCCCTCGAGCAGGTCGGCGAAGTACTCGACCATGTCGCCGCGGTACATCTCGCCGTCCACGAGGATGTCGAGACCGATCTCTTCCTGGATCTTGATCCACTCCGCGGTCGCCTTCCGCTCGAGCTCGTGCAGCTCCTCGGCGGCGATCTTTCCGCGCGCGAAAGCGTTACGCGCCTTCTGTAGGTACTCCGGCTTGCCGAACGACCCGACCGTCGTGGTGAGCAGGATCTCGTCGGTCATCGCGCGACCTCCACTCTTCCGAGCACCTCGCGCGCACCGCTGACCAGCGCCGCGAGCTTCTTGGATGCGATGTCGTGCGGCAGGTACTCGAGCCCCGTGGTCGGCGCTACCCAGAGGCGGTCCTCGGGCACGAGCTTGAGAGCCTCCTGGATGAGCGACGCGACCTCGGCCGTCGTCTCGAGCCGGGTGTTGCGCGCATCGACGACGCCAAGGACGACCGTCTTGTCTTTGAACACGTCGAGGCGTCGCAGGACGGTCGTGTCACGGCTGCGGACGTCCAGACCGATCTGCGCGACGGGGAACGACGCGAGGAACTCGAGGATCCGGTCCGCCGGGAAGAAGTACGTCTGGAGGGCGATGTCCACGCCCGCCGCGGCGATCCGCAGGTATGCCTCGCGCGCCAGCTCGATGTGCTGCGGCAGCGCTACGAGGGCGGGGTCCTCGATGTCCACGAGGGTGGCGCCGGCCGCGCCGAGGCTCTTGACCTCAGCCGCCAGCGCGTCCGCGATGGCGAGCGTGCGCTCCTCGAGCGACCCGTAGGCCTTGTCCTCGGCGGTCAGCGTCGCGAACGTCAGCGGGCCGCAAACGGCCGCTTTCACGGGTCGTTTCGCGATGGAGAGTGCGACCGCGAGGTCGTGCGTGAGCGTGCGGCCGTCGGTCTCGATCTTTCCTTCGATGACCGGCTGCCGGAAGTACGTGTTGTTGTCGTAGAAGCGCTCGAGGGGACCGCGCGAAACGCCCTTCCAGGCCTTCGCGAACGGCGAGAACATGTCGTCCCAGCGGATCTGGCCATCGTTGATGACGTCGATGCCCGCTGTCTCCATCTCTCGGATGGCCGCGCTCGTGACCTGCTCGATGACCGACTCGATCGCTTTCGCGTCGATCTCGCCGCGGTCGAGGCGATGCAGCGCGCGGCGCAGCTCCTGACCGCCGGGGTCGTCCGAGATCTTGGGGAAGGCGCCGATGACCGTGGTGTTCATTGGACCTCTCTCATCTTTCCCTTCGCCAGGGCCGGAATTGGCACCTCAGCGGGTCTCCGCCAGTTGCCGCGGCTTCACAGGGCCGTTCCCTCAGCCGCTCGAAATGAGAACGCGCGCGGTGCTGTAGCGATCCTAGTATGACGGCCCCATGACCGACCGTCTCGTCGA
>CAZTAI010000359.1:0-1647 GCA_964611555.1 uncultured Chloroflexota bacterium
TCTCGCTGGGCCGGTTCCACGCGCTGTCGGCAGAGCAGCTGGAGTTCCTGGACGTCTTCGTGCGAGCGCGCGGCAACTTTCGGGACGTCGAGCGTGAGCTGGGCATCTCGTACCCCACGGTCCGCTCGCGCCTGGACGCGGTGATCCGCGCGCTGGGGTCGGCCGATGCCGTCGAGCCCGAGCGCGAGGCGGACGCCGAGCGCCGCAAGGAGATCCTGCGCGAGCTCGCCGAGGGCCGGATCGGCCCCGACGATGCCGCCGCGCTGCTGGAGGGTGGGCGATGAGCGATCACATCCACGAGCAGGAGGACCGCGAGGCCGCGCGAGAAGCGCACCGCGCCGAACGTGAAGCCGCCCGCGCCGAGCGCGAGGCACGTCGTGAAGAGCGCCAGGTGTTCCGCACGAAGCTGTTCGGGGGCGACCTCAAGATCGAAACGGACGGCGGCCGCGAGGAGAGCGAGGAGCTGGAGCGGCGGTTCGAGGTCGCGGGCATGCCGCGCCTGCGCGTTCGCAACGTCTCGGGTGACACTCGGATCCGAGTTGGATCTTCTGGCGAGGTCGTGGTGCACATCCGCAAGCGCGTCCACGGTTGGAGCGAGGACCGCGCGAAGCGGCTACTCGAGAACGTGGAGGTCCGCATGGAGCAGCAGGGCGATGAGATCGTCGTCGAGCCGCTGCTGCACCAGCAGGAGCGCGGCTGGCTCGACCTCTTCCGCGGGGGCCGCGTCGCGGTGGACATCACGGTCACCGTTCCGCGGGAGGCGCAGATCGACGCCACGACGGTCAGCGGGCTCCTCGTGGTCACCGGGACGCGCGGACCGCTCGAGGGTCGCAGCGTGTCGGGCGAGATCGAGATCACGGACGTGCAGGGGCCAATGCGTCTCCGCACCGTCAGCGGGGACCTGCGCGCGGCGTCCTATAGCGGACAGGCGGAGGTCAACTCCGTCAGCGGTGACCTGCGGTTCGAGCGCTCGCGCATCAAGAGGCCGGACATCGTCAGCGTCAGCGGCAACGTTCGCATCGACGGCGCTCTCGTCCTCGGCCCGGATGGCGAAGGCGAGGGCCGGATCAAGACCGTGAGCGGGGACGTGGAGCTGCATCTCGCCGAGGCCTCGATGGAGCTGGAGTTCCACACGCTCTCCGGCGACGTCACGGTCGACGCCTCGGATGCGAAGGTCGAGAAGCGCGGCCGCCGCGAGTGGCAGGTGACCATCGGCAAGGGCGGTGCGCGTCTCCGGGTGAAGACGGTCTCCGGCGATCTCTCGGTGGGGGGATCCCGGCAGCCCCGCCCCGCGACCGACGAAGGTCCCGAGGATGAGCCGATGCCGGCAGCGTCCCCGGCGGCGGCGCACACCAGTGATGTGTTGGAGCTGCTCAACCGGGTCGCGCGTGGCGAAGTGACGGTCGACGAAGCCGCGTCGACGCTCGATGAGCGGCGCATGCCGCCCCCTCCAGAGCCTCCGCCCGCGCCTCCGCCAGGCCGGTTCGACCCGGTCACGCCACCCGGCCGCGGGCGGACCCTGCGGATCCGCGTGACCGAGCGGGGCAAGCAGAAGGTGAACGTCGCGATCCCGCTGGCCATCGCGAGGATCGGGAAGCTGCACCTGGCGTCGAGCGGCCTCGTCCGCAGCCACCTCTCCAAGTTCGG
>CAZTAI010000360.1:0-1620 GCA_964611555.1 uncultured Chloroflexota bacterium
GCTCAGCTTGCGCAAACAATCAGCGGGGTCTTCGCGCGATGAGTATCCGCTTCCGTGGATGCTCAGCTTGCGCAAACAATCAGCGGGGTCTTCGCGCGATGAGTATCCGCTTCCGTGGATGCTCAGCTTGCGCAAACAATCAGCGGGGTCTTCGCGCGATGAGCATCCGCTTCCGCGGATGCGCATCTTGCGCAACGAGTTAGGAGTCTTCGCCGTCGCCCGTGACGGTGACGGTCTTGACCGTCTCGCAGTTGACGTGCACGTCGAGGGTCTCCTTGGCGTTCAGCCAGACGACGTCGTTGTTGCCGGGGCCGCAGTCGATCCGGTCGATCTGGTTGTCGCGCGCGAGCGCGTGCAGGACGTCGTCGCCCTCGCCGCCGTTCTGGACGTCAACGCCGCGACCGGGCCACATGATGTCGTTGCCGGCGCCGCCGTCGAGCGTATCGTTGCCCGGACGGCCGCGGAGAACGTCGTTCCCGTCGCCGCCGGCGAGCGTGTCGTTGCCGTACCCGCCCCAGACGCGGTCGTTGCCTGAGCCCGCGTCGATCGTGTCGTTGTCCTGGTTGCCGTGGATCCGGTCGTTGCCGGCGAGACCGGTGATCGTGTCGTTGCCCTTCATGCCGACGATGAGGTCGTTCCGGTCGGTGCCGGTGAGCACGTCGTCGCGATCCGTTCCCTTGATCACCACGGCCGCGAGGGCGGTGGTGGCGAGCGCGAGCGTCGCGAGGACTGCGAGCGCTCCGAGCATGACCTTGACGTTCTTCATTGAAATCCCTCCTACTAGCGAAGCTGACAAGCGCATCCTTCCCGGGTGCTGTCAGCCGCCCGTTCGCCGAACGTAAAACCGGCGTAAAACGTGCTAGGAGGTGGAGCCGGCCGCCGTGCGAGCGGCTGCGAGCCCAGCGCCGTGCGGAAGGCGCACCGTGAAGACCGTGAGCCGCCCGGGCGTGCTCTCGGCGGAGACGCTCCCGCCCATCCCCTGCGCGAGCTCCTTGACGATCGCGAGCCCGAGCCCCGTTCCGACCGAGCGCTCGCGCCCGTAGCGGGAGTAGAGGTAGAAGCGGTCGAATGCCTGCTCGAGCTCCTCGGGGAGGAGGCCCGGACCCGTGTCCTCGACGCAGATCGATCCCGGCTCCGTCACGATCCTGACCGAGCCGCCGGCGGGCGTGAGCCGAAGGGCGTTCTCGACGAGGTTCGAGACGATCTGCAGCGTCCGGTCGGCGTCACCGATTGCTGGCGCCGCGGCCGCCCCCTCGGCTTCGAGCGCGACTCCGAACTCTCGCGCCTGGCTCTCGTACCGGCGCAGCGCCTCCTGCGCAATCGCGGCCAGGTCGATCGGCTCGCGGCGGACGCTGAACTCGGCCTTGTTCATGCGCCCCAGGTCGAGCAGGTCGCCGACGAGGCGCTCGAGACGTTGCGACTCGCGGAGGATCGTCGCCGCGGCCTCGTCGGCCGGCAGGACGCCCTCGCCGAGCCCTTCCGCGTAGCCGCGGATCGCGGTCAGCGGCGTCTTCAGCTCGTGGCTGACCGAGAGCAGGAACGCCCGCTCCGCCTCCCGTGCCTTCGCGAGCGCGACCGCGACCTCGTTGAAGCTCTCCGCGAGCAGCGCGAGCTCGCGCG
>CAZTAI010000361.1:0-1605 GCA_964611555.1 uncultured Chloroflexota bacterium
GGGTCTGAGTCGTCATAGCCGACGGCCACCAGGACACCTCGCGACCAGGCGACATCCTGCATCACTGCGTGCTCGAAGCCCGGTTGCCCCGCAATACGCCGCCAGATCGTGCCGTCGATCGACGTCCAGGCCAGGGCCTCCACGTGATGTCGTTCGGAGGTCGCGGTGTTGTGGTTGTGACTCGTATCGAAGACCCGACCGACCGCAACGAGTCCTGGCCCGCCGGTCACAAGGGCGGCCATCGTCCCAGGCCCGGCGGCCGGGCCCTCGAGGGGTTGGCGATGCCAGGCGAGTCGAGGTGGCGTCACCGCAACAGGGGAGCCGGTCACAGACGGGGCGTCGGTCTGGGACACCGCCGGCGGATCGGTCGGCTCGGTGGTCGGCGTGGGACGGCCCATGATGACGGCGGTTCCGCCCACGACAGCGACAAGCAGGACGGCTGCCGCCGCAACCGCGAGGCGACCCGCGATCCCGCGGCGCGGCCGCCTATCCGCCTCGCGGATCGCGAAGGAGATCTCGCGCTCGAATGCCTCGAGATCGGATGGCTCGGTCAGGCTCCGGTAGGCCACCCGGAGCCTGGCGTCAAGGTCGTCCATGCTCATCTTGGAGGGCTGCCCGGAGCTTTTCGCGTCCGGTATGCAACCGCGACTTCACCGTCCCCTCGGGGATACCGAGGAGGCGGGCGATCGAGTCGACCGACTGATCCTCCAGGTAGTAGAGGGCGACCACGGCGCGATGCTCGACATCGAGCCCTCGCAGCGCCTCCGCCAGGGCGACGCGGTCGGCGGTGCCTTCCACGGGATCCAATGCCGCTTGCGTTGAGATCACTCGCACTCGGCCCGATCGGCGAAGCGCATTCCGTGCCGTGTTGATCACGATCCGTTTCGCCCACGCGTCGAATGCCCCGTTGTCGCGCAGCTCCGGCAGGTGGCGCCAGACAAGGACGAGACTGTCCTGCACGACGTCCTTCGCGAGGTCACGGTCGATCACGATCGCCGTCGCGAGGCGCATGAATGGCTCCAGCGACAGTCCGACGAGCACGTCGAATGCCGCGGGGTCTCCCGCTCGGGCGCGCTCGACGAGGTCGCGGGTCATGGGTGGAATCTGGCGTGCACTCCATACCGATAAGACACCGGGCCGGGCCGCTCGGTTCAGCTGGCTCCTCAAAGCGCGGCAGCGGTAGTCGTAGCCCAAACGTAGCCGAAGGCGGATCAGGCG
This sequence comes from uncultured Chloroflexota bacterium, assembly GCA_964611555.1. Lineage (GTDB taxonomy): Bacteria > Chloroflexota > Limnocylindria > P2-11E > P2-11E > GWC2-70-10. The sequence goes on from CAZTAI010000361.1 coordinate 1,219, forward strand.
GGAGGCTGGCGGGCCCCGATCGCTTCGGCAGCCGCGACCGTGTCCGCCCGCAACCTGATCAGTCGTCCTCACCTCGCCCTGCCTTCGCTGGTGAGGACGACGACGATCACGAGGCCGAAAATCAGGTGACCAATGAAGGTGTCGAGTCAGGTGACCGTCGGATTGACGAGTCAGGTGACCGGCGAGCCCGAATCGCCGGGCCGGGAACGTAGCCCGAGGGTCACCTGACCATGGGATAGGTGCCAAACGCCCTGTCCGGGTCCGAGGAGCGCCGGCCGATCTACACATGTGGGCGTGGATCGCGCGGGGGACCACAAGATGTTGTGGTATTGGCTGGCGAGGAAGGATTCGAACCTTCGATCTCCTGATCCAGAGTTAAGTGCCAGC
>CAZTAI010000362.1:0-1600 GCA_964611555.1 uncultured Chloroflexota bacterium
CGAGGCGGACCTTGCCGACGATCTGCATCCACATGTGCAGCGTCGCGCAGGTGTCGCTCCACGCCTCGAGGGGCAGGCTTGGCCAGGCTTCCGGGCGCGAAGCGGCGGCAATCGTCATGGGTTGTCTCCGGTGCGCCGCCCGCTTCGGCGCATGTCAGCCGGCCCTCCCCAGGACGATCGGCAGCTGTTCCAGCCCGCGGATGGCCAGCCCCCTGCGCCAGCGGAGTGACTCCGGAGCCTCCGCCAGACCGAGATCGGGGAACCGACGGAGCAGCGTCGTCAAGGCGATCTCGCCTTCCAGACGCGCGAGTGGCGCGCCCAGGCAGAAGTGCGCGCCCATCCCGAACGCCAGGTGCCGGTTGGGCGCGCGGGTGATGTCCAGGGTCTCCGGATCGGAGAACTCGGATTCGTCGTGGTTGGCCGAACCCAGCACGGCTAGCACGAAAGCCCCGCGCGGAATGGTCACCGATCCGACGGTGACATCCTCGCGCGCGATGCGAGGGGAGGCGAACTCCAGTGGGCTCGTGTACCGCAAGAGCTCCTCGATCGCCGATCCGACCAGCGCCGGGTCGTTCTGCAGGAGTTCCCGCTGTCGAGGATGCTGAACCAGGGCCAGTGCTCCACTGGCGATCAGGTTCACGGTTGTTTCGTATCCGGCCAGGAGGAGGAGGCCGATCATGGCGATCAGCTCGTCTTCGCTGAGCTTGTCGCCCGCTTCCTCGGCCTGGACCAGCGCCGTCACGAGGTCATCCTGCGGCTCTGCGCGGCGCAGCGCCACCAACTTGCGAAAGTAGCGAAAGAATAGCCAGAGGTACGGCAGGGCGCGCAGCACGTCGAGGACGGCGCCCGAGCTCATCGCAGCCACCCTCTTCGACCACGAGTTGAACCCACGCCTGTCCTGCGGCGGAATTCCCAGCAGGTCGGCAATGATCGTGAGAGGGAGCGGCAACGCGAATCCGTGGACGAGTTCCATCTGCCCGTTGGCTGCCGCAGAGTCCAACAGCTCGTCACACACGCTCTGGATGCGCTCGCGCAGCCGCTCGACCATGCGCGGCGTGAAAGCCTTGCTCACCAGGCCCCGCAACCTTGTGTGATCGGGGGGGTCGAGGGTGAGCAGGATTCGGTAGAGTGGCTGGCTGAAGCGAGGCATCCACCGGATCTTCGAAGAGAAATCGTTGGCGAAACGCTCGTCCTTCAGGACCGTGAGTACGTCGTCATACCTGGTCACGAGCCACGCCGGAAGCCAGAAGGCCAGCCTGGTCCGGTAGACCGGGGCTTCGGCCCGCAATCGGGCGTAGAACGGATAGGGGTTGGCCTTGAATCGCGGACTGGCAAGATCAGGGGATTCGATCTGAGCCATCAGGATCTCCGCCGGCAAACGGTCAACTGGTCCCGGGACGAGTTGAGTGTCAGGCCCTCAACAGCGTCGCGCCCCAGTTCATGCCGGCGCCGAACGCGACCAGCATCACGAGGTCCCCGGGCTTGATCCGCCCCGCCCGCGCGGCTTCGTCCCAGAGCAGGGGAACGGTGGCCGCGGTGGTGTTCCCGTACCGGTCGATGTTGTGCGGGACCTTCTCGTCGGGGAGGCCGAGGGCCTTCT
>CAZTAI010000363.1:0-1598 GCA_964611555.1 uncultured Chloroflexota bacterium
GCTCCGTCGAGCATGTCGGCGACCGACCCGAGCACGAGGAAGCCCAGTCCCTCGGCGGGCCGCTCGATCGCCACCAACACTGAACCGGCGACCGTTAGGAGAACGCCGAGCGCGGTCACCGTGTTGGCGCTGACGCCAAGCGTGTGGAGTCGCTGGGCGACGGGCGCCAGTCCGCCGCGCGCTGCGCGCGCGGCACGATCTGGAACGACGCCGTGGGACGCGCTCATTTGCCGGCGCCTTCCCGCAAAGTGCGCAGCACCGCGGGCTCTAGAGCGACCCTGTTGACGAGGGTGCGGAAACCGCGCTCGCTCATGCGCGTGAACTGGTCGCGATCGAAGGAGCAGCGGACCTCGCGGCCGACGCGGACGCTCCTGACCACCCCCGACCTCTTGAGCCGGTGCAGGTGCCAGGTGAGCAGCGGCTGGCTGACGCGAAGCCGGCGCGCGATCTCGGAGACCGTCTGCTCTCCCTCGGTCGCGAGCAGCTGCACGATGCGCAGCCGCGTGACGTCACCGAGAGCGCGGTAGTACGTTTTCAATTCGCGCAGGCTCGATCCGCTCAGCAAGCTTCGCTCCCCTCTTTAGGCGCTCACGCGCAGTTCTTGAAGACGGATCCCGCTTCGAGGTGCCGCTCAGCCGTTGCGCCGCCCCGCGCTAGACTTCAGCAGAAGTTTATAGGTCCTGGGGAGAGTGCGCAATGCCGCGTCGTGCCGGTGGCCAAGCGCGTCCAGCTACTGAGCTCTTCGATGCGTCATCGTTTCGAGACAAGCCGCTTGCTGCGCGCATGCGGCCACGGGATCTCGGCGAGTTCGTCGGACAGGACCACCTCGTCGGCGAGGGCCGGGTGCTGCGCCGCGCGATCGAGGCCGGACAGCTTCCGTCCTTCATCCTCTGGGGGCCACCCGGGACCGGCAAGACGACGCTCGCGGCCATCGCGGCGCGCCGCGCTCACGCGCAGTTCGTGGGGCTGTCCGCGGTGTCCGCCGGAGTCGCCGATCTGCGCCGCGTCATCGAAGACGCTCGGCGTCTGCGCTCCTCCACCGGCGAAGGCACGGTCCTCTTCATCGACGAGATCCACCGCTTCAACAAGGCGCAGCAGGACGTCGTGCTGCCGCACGTCGAGGAGGGGGACGTGATCCTCATCGGCGCAACGACCGAGAACCCCTCGTTCGAAGTCATCTCGGCCCTTCTATCGCGCTCGCGCGTGTACACGCTGCGCGCGCTGACCGACGATGACGTCCGGACGATCGTGGAGCGGGCGCTTGCCGACGAGCGCGGCCTTCAGGGCCTGGTCTCCCTCGAGCCGGACGCGCTGGACCTGCTGGTGAACGTCGCCAACGGTGATGCGCGAGTGGCGCTGAATGCGGTCGAGCTCGCGGCCGACGCGGCGGAGCCGGGATCGGATAGCCGTCGCCTGGTGACGAGCGCGGCGGTGCGCGATGCGCTCCAGCGCCGCACTCTTCTATACGACCGCGCCGGCGACCAACACTACGACACGATCAGCGCCTTCATCAAGAGCGTGCGCGGCTCCGACCCCGACGGCGCCCTCTACTGGCTGGTCCGCATGATCGACGCGGGCGAGGATCCGATGTTCATCGC
>CAZTAI010000364.1:0-1598 GCA_964611555.1 uncultured Chloroflexota bacterium
GCGACGCTCGTCTTCGCGCTCATCCACCTGATTCCGGGCGACCCGGCGCAGGCCATGCTCGGCGAGACGGCGGCCGAGGAGGATGTCGCCGCGCTGCGGACGCGGCTTGGCCTGGACCGGCCGCTCCTCGAGCAGTACGGCGGCTTCCTCAGGAGCGCGATCCGCGGCGATCTCGGCACCTCGCTGCGCACCAGCGAGCCCGTGACGCAGGCCATCATCGACCGGCTCCCTGCGACCCTCGAGCTGGCGGCGGCCGCGATGCTCGTCGCCATCGGCGTCTCGATTCCGCTCGGCATCATCGCGGCCGTGCGGCGCGGGACCTTCGTCGACCACCTGGCAACCACCCTCGCGCTCACCGGGATTTCGATTCCGAACTTCTGGCTGGGGCCGCTGCTCGCCCTCCTGTTCGCGGTCGAACTGGGCTGGCTGCCGGTCTCCGGCCGCGGCACCCTGGCGCACCTGGTGCTCCCGGCGATCTCGCTGGGCGCGGCGCTGGCGGCGATCCTCGCGCGGATGACGCGCGCCTCCCTCCTCGAGGAGCTGCGTGAACCCTATGTGCAGGCCGCCCGCGCGCGCGGCGCGTCACGCGGCAGGGCGGTGCTGCGCCACGCGTTTCGCAACAGCCTGATCCCTGTCGTCACGCTCATCGGCCTCCAGTTCGGCGCCGTGCTGACCGGCGCGGTGATCACCGAAACGATCTTCGCCTGGCCCGGCATCGGCCGGCTGCTCATCCAGTCGATCGGCTTCCGCGACTATCCCATCGTCCAGGGCTGCATTCTGTTCATCGCGGTCACGTACGTCGCCATGAACCTCCTGACGGACCTTGTCTACGGCGTGCTGGATCCGCGCATTCGCTACGACTGACGCATGGCTCGAGTAGGCGCCGCGATCGTACTCCTGGCCGTGCTCGCGGCTGTGCTGGGCCCGTGGCTGGCGCCGTTCGATCCGTCCACGCAGGAGCTGGCGCTGCGGCTTGAAGGGCCGACGGGGTTGCACTGGTTCGGTCTCGACGAGCTCGGACGCGACATTTTCGCGCGCGTGCTCTCGGGTGCCCGCATCTCCCTGCTCGTCGGCCTCGTCGTCGTCGGGGTCTCGGCGACGATCGGGATTGCCATGGGCTCGGTGGCGGGATACTTCGGCGGCCGCATCGACGAGGCGATCAGCCGGCTGATCGACATCCTGCTGGCGTTTCCCGGGTTGCTGCTCGCGATCGCGCTCGTGGCCGTCCTGGGCCCGAGTCTCACGAACGTCGTCCTGGCGCTGTCGTTGATTGGGTGGGTGGGTTACGCCCGCCTCGTGCGCGGGCAGGTGCTTCGCGCGCGAGAGTTGGAGTTCGTTCAGGCGGCGCGGGCGCTCGGCGCCACGACCTCGCGGATCCTCACGCGTCACGTGATCCCGACCACCTTGCCGGCGGTCACCGTGCAGGCGACGCTGGGCATGGGGGGCGCGATCCTGGCCGAAGCCGCGCTCAGCTTCCTGGGCCTGGGCGTCCAACCGCCGACGCCGAGCTGGGGGACGATGCTGAATTACGGGCGCGGGCACCTGCTCGACGCGCCGCACCTGACGATCTTCCCGGGCATCGCGATCGCGATCCTCGT
>CAZTAI010000365.1:0-1596 GCA_964611555.1 uncultured Chloroflexota bacterium
AGGAAGAGCACGCCGTTCACGCCGCCCCAGCGGGCGGCCCGCCGGACGATGTCGCCGTCGTCCGCCATGACAGCGACAGCGCGACGCGTCGTCCACCAGGTGATCGCCCAGAGGATGACGAAGAGGCCGAGGCCTACCGCGGTATTGAGGGTGGGAAGGATGTTCCGAAGCACGTCCTGCCAGTAGAGGAAGAGGAGCGCGACCAGCATGAACAGCGAGGCGTGGAACGTCGCGAGCGCCCACACGACCAGCCGGTCGAGATCGGGCTTCTGCGTCTTCATCCGTGCGAGAGCCAGACCGCCAGAGCTGAGATGACTACGAGCGCACCTAGGGTCGCCAGATAGAGCCGCGTGAGCAACGGCTGTGTGCGTTCAGACGCGGCATCCCCGCGTGCCGCGAGCTGAACGACGACCATGGTGCGTGGGAGCGACGCCAGCATCAGCGCCACGACCAGTGCGAGCTTCGCGAGCAGCGTGATGCCCCACGTCGAGTCGCGAGACGGCAGCTGCGCGCCGAACGCCCCGAGGTTGCCGACGCCGGTCATGACGAGTACGCCCGCCGCGGCCCAGAAGGCACGCTCGTAGACGGTCGCGATCCGTACTAGCTCCGCCGAACGGAGATCGGGACGGGCCAGTGCGAGCAAGGTCATGAGTCCGGCGCCGCCGAACGCGACCGCCATCGCCGCGACGTGGGACCAGCGGATCAGAACGCTGAACGCGTGGGCGTCCACGCACTCAGTCCACACCCGTCCGACGCGAAGTCAAACGCGGGTGGGAGGACGAGTCTTCGGCTGCTAGACCGCCGCGGGTGCGAGGTTGAGCGCGGCTGCGGCCATCCGTGCGACCAACGCCGGCACGACCTGCGGCACGGGGTCCTTGCGCGGGTCGTAGGCGCACAACGAGATGCCCTTCACATTGGCTACCGCGGCGACCGCGGCGAGCACGTCACAGAGCGCTCGAGTGGAGGGTCCACCCTTCACCGGGAAGCTCACCGCGCCGATCTCGCTCGGATCCACGACATCGATGTCGACGTGTAGCCACACCGGTTTCTTCCTCACGAACGCGAGCAGGCCTGGCGCATCGGAGTGACCCGGATCGAACGCGATCTGACGGACCTTTGAGGTCGCGAGGTTGCCGGCCTCGCCAGGATCGAGATCGCGGGCACCCACAAGCGCGACGTGGTCCTCGGCGATCGAGCGCACGCCGGGCCAGAGGAGCGGCGCCAGCTTCTTGCCGCACACGTGCGCTAGGCACATGCCGCCTACGAAGTGCGAGGGCGTGGTGGCGAGCGTGTTGAAATCGCCGTGAGCGTCGAAATAGACGAGGACGAGTTCGGGCTCGACGGCGAGCGCTCCAGGCACCACACCCGCGACGATCGTGCACTCGCCTCCGAGGACGACCGGGCGCGCACCATCCTTCAGCGAGGCGGTGACCGCATCGGCCAGCGTGCGGCATGACTCTCGCGCGGCGGTGATGTAGCGGTCACGCGGGAGGAAGGGGATGCGGACGCGCTTCGCGGGACCCACGGCCGAGGCGACCTCATGGGCCAGGGCGGCAGGGGCTTCGGCCATCCCGAGGTACCGCTGCTCGGTGATGA
>CAZTAI010000366.1:0-1593 GCA_964611555.1 uncultured Chloroflexota bacterium
CTTCCAGCGCTTGCCGCCGCGCGGGCCGGTCCTCGGGATCTCGCCGCGCGCTGACGCCGCGAGTCCCGCGAGCATCGCTTCGCGTGTCGGCTCCAGCCCGTGAGGGCTCGTGGACTCGAGCTTGTACTTCCATCCGAGCGCACTGAGGTAGCCGCCGTCGGCCTCGAGCACGTGCTTCACGATCGATAGCAGGGGGCGCCCGCCACCACGCGGGCCTTTCGCAAGTGTCTTCCCGCGCGCGGCCCTGACGGCGTCGTCGAAGACGCGCCAGCAGGCCTGGAAGATCGCCCGCAAGCGGCGCTGCTCGGCGGCATCGACATCGCGGTCATCGGCCTTGGGCTGCATCCCGGGCGCGCCGAAGTCTGTCGTCGCGTTGCCGCGCAGGCGCTCGACCACAACGAACGTCCCAACGTCTGCGGGCGCCTTGAACCCCAGGCGGCCGCGGGCCACGACCCGGGCATACCTCGGTCCGCTCTCGAGAAGTGCCTGCACGGCCGAGGCGTCGTCCTTGCCGCTCCGGCACCAGCCTGGCCACAGAGTCGCGCCCGCGAACGTCCGCTTTTCGCCGTGCTCGACGTAGATGGGGATCGCCTGCGACCGCGCCAAGGCCCGCCTAGCGAAGCGAGATCGCGAAGAGCGCCTGGCCGTACTCCACCGGCGCACCGGCTGCGACGAGGACGTCCTCGATCTTGCCATCGGCCGGTGCCGTGATATCGGCCATGTGCCCGAGCGACTGGATCGCGCCAAGCACGGTGCCCTTCTTCACGTCGTCGCCGGCCTTCCACTCGCGCGTAGCCGAGAAGATGCCCACGGTCGTCGCGCGCACCCGCTGCACGGGCTCGGGCTCGGCGACGGCTTCTCGCTCGACCGCGTGGCCAGAGGCCGCGGCCGCGACCGCGGGCGCCTGGCGTGCGACCTTCAGCGCGAAGTCATCCGTCTCGACCTCGATGGTCGAGGCGGCCGAGCGATCGATCAGCTTCGAGATCTGATCAAGGAGCGAGAGCACCTCGTCGCGGTCGCTCATCGTCCCAGGACCCGCTTCCACCACTGGCGGCGCGGCGGGGGCGGCGCGGTCAACGGCTCGACGAACACGCCGATCCGGCGGAAGCGCTCGTATCGGGCCGCCAGGAGCTCGGACATGGTCACGCGGCTGAGCCGGTCGAGCTGCCCGACGATCGCCGCCTTCACGTTCCGGCCGGTCGCGTCGTGGTCGGTCTGGGCGCCGCCCTTCGGCTCGGGCACGAGCCCGTCGACGATGCCGAGCTGCAGCAGGTCTGGCCCGGCCAGCTTCAGCGCCTTGGCAGCGCGCTCGGCCTCGGTCGCGCTACGCCAGAGGATCGCGGCGCAGCCCTCCGGAGAGATGACGGAGTAGATCGCGTTCTCGAGCGCCAGGACGACGTCGGCGACACCCAGCGCGAGCGCGCCGCCAGAGCCGCCCTCGCCCAGGACGACGGCGACGACCGGTGTGCGCAACCTGGTCAGCGTCTCGATGCTCTTGGCGATCGCCTCCGCCTGACCGCGCTCCTCGGCCTCGATGCCGGGATACGCGCCGGGCGTGTCGATGAGCGTGACGAGCGGCAGGTTGAAGCGCTC
>CAZTAI010000367.1:0-1591 GCA_964611555.1 uncultured Chloroflexota bacterium
CGCTGGCCGCGCAGGTTGCCAAGATGGTCGACCAGTTCCTCAAGGGCGAGACCGTAGAGGTCAACGACACCGAGACGTACGAGAACGGCGTCAAGACCGTCCCGTCGTACCTCCTCCCGGTCGTGTCCGTGACCAAGGACAACGTCGTCAAGGAGCTCGTCGACACCGGGTATTACACCCAGGCCGACATCGACGGCTAGCGGTACTGCACAATCGGGTGTGCGGCGGCCCCGGCCCCGCACACCCAACCCGTCCTTCGCAGCCACCCGAAAGGCATGACCGGTCACGTGGACGACGTCCTGCTCGAGATGCGCGGCATCACCAAGACGTTCCCGGGTGTGAAGGCCCTCGACGACGTTTCGTTCCGCGTTCGGCGTGGCGAGATCCATGCCCTCGTCGGCGAGAACGGCGCCGGCAAGTCGACCCTGATGAAGGTGCTCTCCGGCGTCTACCCGTACGGCTCGTACGACGGGGAGATCCTGTTCGAGGGCAACGAATGCCGCTTCCATAACATCCACGAGAGCGAGCGGGTGGGGATCGTCATCATCCACCAGGAGCTCGCCCTGGTTCCCCACCTCTCGATCACCGAGAACATCTTCCTCGCCAACGAGCAGACCGCCCTCGGGGTCATCCAGTGGGGCCCATCGCACATGCGGGCGCGCGAATTGCTCAAGAAGGTCGGACTCGACGAGTCCCCGGACACCCTGGTTCGCCGAATCGGCGTCGGCAAGCAACAGCTCGTGGAGATCGCCAAGGCGCTGTCGAAGAAGGTCAACCTGCTCATCCTCGACGAGCCGACCTCCAGCCTCAACGAAGCCGACAGCCAGAAGCTGCTCAACCTCCTGCGCGAATTCCGATCCCAGGGCATCGCCTGCGTCCTCATCTCGCACAAGCTCAAGGAGGTCGAGGCGGTCGCCGACACGATCACGATCCTGCGCGACGGCGCGGTCATCGAGTCCCTCGACGCCGCGGGCGGCAGCGCGACCGAGGACCGGATGATCCGCGGCATGGTCGGCCGCGACCTGACCCACCGTTTCCCGCCGCGGGAGGCGGAGATCGGTGAGGTCGTCTTCGAAGTGAAGAACTGGAAGGTGGCCCATCCGATCTATGACGACCGGATGGTCATCGACGACGTCAGCATCAACGTGCGGGCCGGTGAGGTCGTCGGGATCGCCGGGCTGATGGGCGCCGGCCGCACCGAGTTCGCGATGAGTGTCTTCGGTCGTTCATGGGGCAAGTACGTCGGCGGGACAGTGGTCAAGGATGGACGACCGGTCGATGTCAGCACCATCCCCAAGGCCGTCAAGCACGGGATCGCCTACCTGACCGAGGATCGCAAGACCTACGGGCTGGTCCTCATCAACGACGTCAAGTCGAACATCACGCTCGCCAACCTGGGCGGGGTGTCGAACGGCGGCGTGATCAGCGGGCCGAAGGAGATCACCGTCGCCAACGAGTACCGCGACCGGTTGAGCATCAAGACCCCGAGCGTGCGCCAACTGGCGGTCAACCTGTCGGGCGGCAACCAGCAGAAGGTCGTGCTGTCCAAGTGGCTGTTCGCGAACCCGGACGTGCTCATCCTCGACGAGCC
>CAZTAI010000368.1:0-1580 GCA_964611555.1 uncultured Chloroflexota bacterium
GATGCGCTTCACCGCGCCACGGGCGACGTCGGCGGCGTTCTCCGCGCCCAGCTCGGCTGCGGTGAGGGCTTGCTTGGTACGGCTCTTCAGCTCGGAGCGCGCCGCCTTGTTCCGCACGGCCGCTTTGGCGTTGGTGCGGTTGCGCTTGATCTGGGACTTGATGTTGGCCACGTACGCCCTACCGGTGTTGCCGAAATCGAACCCGGCAACCCTACCGGGGCGCGCGCCGGAGGCGCCACCTCCGGGACGCAGTGTCACGCCCGATAGCGTCGGGGCCTCGCCATGGACCTGCCCCGATTCCGCAACTTCGCGATCATCAGCCACGTCGACCACGGGAAGTCAACACTCGCTGACCGCATCCTCGAGCTGACCGGTGCTGTCGATGCGCGGGACATGCGGGCCCAGTACCTCGACTCGATGGACCTCGAGCGCGAGCGCGGTATCACGATCAAGCTGCAGAGCGTCCGCCTGGCGTATCGCGACCACATCCTCAACCTGATCGACACTCCTGGCCATGTCGACTTCGGCTACGAGGTGTCCCGATCGCTCGCCGCGTGCGAAGGCGTCATCCTCCTGGTGGACGCCGCGCAGGGCATCGAGGCGCAGACGCTTGCCAACTGCTACCTGGCGATGGAGAACGACCTCGAGATCGTCGCCGCGCTCAACAAGATCGACCTGCCCGCCGCCGACCCCGACCGCTACGCGCAGGAGATCGAGAACGTGCTCGGCATCCCGGCCGGCGAGATCCTGCGGATCAGCGCGAAGACCGGTGAGGGCGTTCCCGAGCTGCTCGACGAGGTCATCGCCAAGATCCCGGCGCCCACCGGCGACCCGGCGGCCCCGCTCCAGGCGCTGATCTTCGACTCGCACTACGACAGCTACCGCGGCGTCATCTCCTCGGTGCGGGTCATGAACGGCACGCTGAGGACGGGAGCGAAGCTGCGCTTCCTCCAGGCGGGCGTCACCCACGACGCCGATGAGGTCGGCGCTCGCACGCCCGACCCCACGCCGATGCCGGCGCTCGGGCCGGGCGAGACCGGCTACCTCATCGCCGGCATCAAGGACGTGGCCGAGGCCCGTTCGGGCGAGACGGTGACCGAGGCGGCGCGGCCGGGCGAACCGCTCGAGGGTTACGCGCATCCAAAGCCGATGGTGTTCTGCGGCATCTACCCGGTTGAGGGCGACGACTTCAGCGACCTGCGCGAGGCGCTGGAGAAGATGCGGCTGAACGACTCGAGCTTCACCTACGAGCCGGAGACGTCCAGCGCGCTGGGCTTCGGCTTCCGGTGCGGTTTCCTCGGGCTGCTGCACATGGAGATCATCCGCGAGCGGCTCGAGCGCGAGCACGACCTCGCGCTCATCGCAACCGCCCCGTCGGTCGCGTACCTCGTCACCAAGACCGACGGCGAGACCATCGAGATCGACAACCCGAGCGAGATGCCGCCGACGGTCGAGGTTGACAAGATCGAGGAGCCCTTCCTCACCGTCACGATCCTCACGCCGAAGGACTACACGGGCACGCTCATGGACCTGTGCCAGACACGGCGCGGCGAGATGCAGAAGCTCGAGTACCTCTCGCC
>CAZTAI010000369.1:0-1578 GCA_964611555.1 uncultured Chloroflexota bacterium
AATCCGTCCGTCCCGAGGGGCACGAACGGCTGCCCGACCCACCGGGCGATCTGATCGGGGACGATCTTCATGTGGTCGCTCGCGGCGATGACCGGACCTGGGCCGCCGAGCTTCTCTGCCACGAAGGGCCGGCGGGGGCTCGACTCGGGGTGGAGGCGGCTCCAGCGCTCGGCCTCGAGCGCGTCGTTCCGCAGCAGCTGGTACGACGTGACGCTCCAGACGTCGGCCGCGACGTCGTACTTGTCCTGAAGCAGCTCCTGCGCGCGGACCATCTCCACCAGGAGCGGTCCCGATCCGAGCAGCCTCACGCGGCGGCGCGCATCGATGCCCTTGCGGAACAGGTAGAGCCCGCGGCAGATCCCGTCCTCGACGTCGGGTCCTTCCGGGAGCGCGGGCATCGGGTAGTTCTCGTTGTAGAGGGTGATGTAGTAGAAGATGTCCTCGCCCGCATCGAGCATGCGACGAAGTCCGTCGCGGACGATCACCGCGGTCTCGTAGGCGAAGGCCGGGTCGTAGGCGCGGATGTTCGGTACCGCGCTCGCGAGCAGATGGCTGTGGCCATCCTGGTGCTGAAGCCCCTCGCCGTTCAGGGTCGTTCGCCCCGCCGTCGCGCCCATCAGGAAGCCGCGGCCGCGCGCGTCGCCGAACGCCCAGATCTGGTCCATGGTCCGCTGGAAGCCGAACATCGAGTAGAAGATGTAGAAGGGGATGGTCGGCTCCCCGTGCGTCGCGTACGACGTGCCCGAGGCCGTGAACGTCGCCATCGAGCCCGCCTCCGTGATGCCCTCTTCGATCATCTGGCCCTCGACCGCTTCGCGGTACGGCAGCAGGGTCTCGGCGTCCACCGGCGTGTAGCGCTGGCCCAGAGGCGAGTAGATCCCGAGCTCCTTGAAGAGCGGGTCCATGCCGAAGGTGCGCGCCTCGTCCGGGATGATCGGCACGATCCGCTTACCAAGCGACTTGTCGCGCGTGAGGTTCCGGAGCAGCCGCGTGAAGGCCATCGTGGTCGACGCGGCCGCGCCGCCGCTGCCCTTCGGGAACTCGGCGAAGACGGAAGCATCGGGGACGGAAACGGAGCTCTTGCGCACGACTCGCTTCGGCACGGGTCCGCCGAGGGCCGCGCGCCGCTCGAGCATGTACTGGATCGCCGGGTCGTCCATGCCGGGGTGGTAGTACGGCGGATCCTCGAGCTGCGCGTCGGGGATGGGCAGCTCCAGCCGGTCGCGGAAGATCCGGAGCTCCTCCATGGACATCTTCTTCGCCTGGTGCGTGATGTTCCGCGCTTCGACGCTCGGTCCGAGCGCCCAGCCCTTGACCGTCTGCGCGAGGATCACCGTCGGCGCGCCGGTGTGCCGCGTGGCATACCAGTACGCGGCGTGGACCTTCCGGTAGTCGTGGCCGCCGCGCCGGAGCCGCTGGATCTCGTCGTCGGAGAGATGCTCCACGAGCTTCAGCAGGCGCTGGTCCGATCCGAAGAACTCGCGCCGGATCGTCGCGCCGTCGGCGATGGCCATGCGCTGCGAGTCGCCGTCGAGCCACTCGTTCATCTTCGTGACGAGCACGCCGTCCACGTCGCGC
>CAZTAI010000370.1:0-1570 GCA_964611555.1 uncultured Chloroflexota bacterium
TCCCTCCCGCTCTGCGCGCGGTTGCTCCCCCTGGGTCACTTCGCGGTCATTCCCCCATCCGCGACGAGCACGCTGCCGGTCACGAACGAGGACTCGTCCGATGCCAGGAACAGGGCCACGTTGGCGATCTCGCGAGGCTCGCCGGGTCGCCCGATCGGCTGGAAGGAGTCGATTGTGGCGTAGACCTCCTTCAGCCCGCCGAGCATCTCCGCGTGGGCGTAGTTGATAGGCGTGTCGACCCAGCCGGGCGCGATCGCGTTGCACCGGATGCCCTGCTTCGCGTAGTCGAGGGCGATCCCCTTCGAGAGCATGACGATCGCGCCCTTCGACGTCGCGTAGATGGTCAGGAACGGCTCGGCGACCAGCCCGTTGACCGAGCTCGTGTTGATCAGCGAGCCGCCACCGCCACGGAGCATGTGCGGGATCGCGTACCGGCAGCCGTACACGCAGCCCTTGACGTTGACGTTCAGGGTCCGATCGATAACCTCGTCCGGCACCTCGTGGAAGACGCCCGGGATGTTGATCCCGGCGTTGTTGAACACGACGTGCAGGCCGCCCCAGCGGGCCGCGGTCTCGTCCGTGTAGCGCTTGACGGCCGCCGCATCCGAGACGTCCGCCTTGACTGCGACGGCCGCGTCGCCGACCTCTTTCGCGACCGTCTCGACCGCCGGGCCATCGATGTCGACGCAGGTGACCCGCGCGCCCTCCTCCGCGAAGCGGATCGCGGTCGCCCGCCCGATGCCCGATCCGGCACCCGTGACGATCGTGACCTTGCCGGCCAGCCGGTCGCCCATCGCTCCTCCCGGTGCGAATTTCGTCGCGGAATCCGCTTGACACCGCGAACCGCGGACCCCGTAATGCGCGGGGGGAGGGCTATCGTACCGCTCCGAGGGAGGGTTTCGGACCATGGCTGGTTCCGGCCGAGCGCCATCCAGCGACCAGGAGCAGCTCCACCAACTCGGGTACGCCCAGGAGCTGCGGCGCGGGATGCGCACGTTCTCGAACTTCGCGGTCTCGTTCACGATCATCTCGATCCTGTCCGGCTGTCTCACGCTGTTCGCGTTCGGGATGCGCACCGGCGGTCCCGCGGAGATGACGATCGGCTGGTTGGTCGTCGGCTTCTTCGTCACGCTCGTCGCCCTCGGCATGGCCGAGGTGGCGTCCAGCTACCCGACCGCCGGCGGCCTGTACTACTGGTCGGCCAAGCTGGCGAAGAACAACGCCCCCGCCTGGTCGTGGTTCACGGGCTGGTTCAACCTCCTCGGCCAGGTGGCGGTCACCGCCGGGATCGACTTCGGGCTGGCGTTCTTCATCAACGCCTACCTCCATATCGCCTTCGGCTGGGGAACAGAGCCCCACACCACTGTCGCGATATTCGGCGTCGTGCTCTTCCTCCACGGGCTGCTGAACACGTTCGGCATCCGGCTGGTGGCGTTTCTCAACGACGTCTCCGTCTGGTGGCACGTCGTGGGCGTGGCCGTGATCTTTGTGGCGATGTTCTTCCTCTCCCCGCACCACACGCCGCTCGACCAGGTGTTCACGACGTTCGTCAACAGAACAAACCTCGATC
>CAZTAI010000371.1:0-1569 GCA_964611555.1 uncultured Chloroflexota bacterium
GCCACCTCGTGCTGGGCGTCGCCACCGACACCGGGGTCGAATTCCTCGGCGGGTAATCGCCGGGTAACGACCCGCCGTCAACATCCGCCTATGGCAGGGCGGCAACATCAGGCAGAGCACGGGGCCGCCCGTGGCCGCGCGATCGTCGCGGACATCACCGGGGAGGCGCGTGCGGCCCGATTGGCCCATGGGCTCAGCCAGGCGGAAGTTGCCCGAGCAATTCGCCTATCGCGATCGCGGTACAGCCGGATCGAACGCGGACTGGCGCCGGAACTATCGATCCACACAGCAAGCCGGATGATGTCCGTCCTCGGTCTGGAATTGTCGGCGCGGGCCTATCCGGTGGGAGAGCCAATTCGCGACGTGGCTCATGCCGCCTTGCTCGGTCGACTGCGATCGCGGCTGCACCCGGGCCTCCAATGGCGAACCGAGGTACCGCTACCGTTGTCCGGCGATCGACGAGCCTGGGACGCCGTCATTGCTGAGCGTGGAAGCGCCGCGGCGTGGCGAGTCGGAGTTGAGGCGGAGACGCGGCCTCGGGATCTGCAGGCCCTCGAGAGGCGACTCGCGATCAAGGCCCGCGACGGTGAGATGGAGTCGGTGTTGCTGCTCCTAGCCAACACCCGACACAACCGCGATCTCATTCGGGGTCGACCGGCCGACTGGGGTGATCGCTTCCCGCTGGCGGGCCGGCGAGCCCTGGAGTTGCTTGGCGCGGGCGTCAGGCCGCCCGGCGACGCGGTGGTCCTTCTTTGAAACGCGGTCTGCCAGCTGACGCCTTCCGGCCTATCTTGGTGGGCGTGCGCCACGGGCACACTGGCGACGGACGAGCGTGGCTGCGGGTGCGTCTCCGGCCGTTGTGTGCGCAAGCGGCACAAGCGGAGCACGCGCGACTCCGCCAATCCAGATGTGTGTCTGGGTGGTGCCTCACACGCACGTTCTCCTCGGTCGCCCGACCTCAGCCGCTGGAAGTGTGCCTCTGAGGCACGACCGGGTCGAAGGCGTGCGTCCCGCGCACGGATGAGCGAATCGCCCGCCGTGCGAGCTGTTGCGCCCGAGGGCCGACCTGGCGCGCCGCCTTTAAGCCCGCGGAAGTCCTACTCCAGGTAGTCCTTGAGCTTCCGGCTCCGGGACGGATGGCGCAGCTTGCGGAGCGCCTTCGCCTCGATCTGGCGGATCCGCTCGCGGGTGACGTTGAACTCCTTGCCGACCTCCTCGAGGGTCCGGGCCCGGCCGTCCTCGAGTCCGAACCGGAGCTGAAGCACTCGCCGCTCGCGGCCGGTCAGGGAATCGAGCACGGCTTCCACCTGCTCCTTGAGCAGCTGGTGCGACGCCGCTTCCGCCGGTGCGAGCGCGCCGCGGTCCTCAATGAAGTCGCCGAGGTGGGAATCCTCTTCCTCGCCGATGGGGGTCTCGAGCGAGACGGGTTCCTGCGAGACCTTCTGGATCTCGCGCACCTTCTCAGCGCTGATGCCCATGACCTTGCCGATCTCGTCGGGCGTGGGCTCGCGGCCGAGATCCTGCAGCAGCTGACGCTGCACGCGAACGAGCTTGTTGATCGTCTCGACC
>CAZTAI010000372.1:0-1565 GCA_964611555.1 uncultured Chloroflexota bacterium
GGTGCGCCATCGGGCACCGCCGCGGCCTCCGCAACGGAGAAGCCGCAGCAGGGCGGCCGGATCATCGAGGGGTCGACCACCGATATCGCCACGATGCAGCCGGCCCTGGCGAACGACACGCCCTCGAGCCGGATCATCAACCTGATCTACGACAACATCCTCGCGCAGGACGCGAAGAGCGGCGAAGTGAGGGGCAAGCTCGCGACCTACAGCTCATCGAGCGACGGCCTCACCTACACCTTCGAGATGAACGCCGAGGCGAACTGGTCCGACGGCAAGCCGATCATCGCCGAGGACTACCTGACCACCCTGAAGGTCATCGGCAAGAGTCCAAGGACAGTGCGGAAATCCACGTACCAGGACGTTGAAGGCTTCAATGAGTTCTGCGCGCCGGCCGGAACGGGGAAGTGCACGGCGACCGCGTCCTCCATCTCGGGTGTGACGATCGACAGCGCGAACCCGAAGAAGTGGTCGGTAAAGATGACCAAGCTGTCGTGCCCGGCGATCCTTGACCTGAACGCGCACGCGCCGATCCCGGCGCATATCTTTGGGAAATACCTGACGGCGACGTCGAGGCCCGAGGACATCGACAACGCACCAGAGAACACGGTGCCGACGGTATTCAGCGGTCCGTTCAAGTTCAAGGAATGGCGCAAGGGTGACCAGGTCATCCTCAGCCGGAACGAGACGTACTGGCAGGGCGCGCCCCACGTGGACGAGTTCGTCTACAAGGTGGTGGCCAACTCGACCGCCATCACGAACGGCGTGAAGACGGGCGAGCTCACCTTCGGCAGCATCGTCGCGAGGGATCTCGCCGACATGCAGACCGTGGACAGCGTCAGGATCACGAAGTATCAGAGCCTCAGCTACACGTTCATCGGCTGGAACATCGCCAGCCCGACCGCGACGAGCCTCGCGGACAAGCGCGTCCGCCAGGCGCTCGCGTACGGCACCGACATGGACTCGGTCATCAAGGCCGTCGTGTTCGGTGAGGCGACCAAACAGGTCTCGCACCACGTTCCGGTCCAGTGGGCGTACCCGAGCGCGCCGCTCGAGCAGTACAAGTACGACAAAGTCAAGGCCGAGCAGCTTCTGAAGGACGCCGGCTGGCTCAAGGGATCCGACGGCATCCTCGCCAAGGACGGCAAGAAATTCAGGCTGACGATCGCGACGAACTCCGGTAACCAGGAACGCGAGACCCTGGCACAGGTCGCGGCCGACCATTACAAGCAGCTCGGCATCGACGCGAAGGCGCGTCCGGAGGCGTTCCAGGGCCTGGTCGCCAAGCTCCAGACCGGCGACCAGACGGTCGAGGCGACGATCCTCGGCTGGGGTCTCGGCGGCGACGTTGATCCATATCAGACCTGGCACTCGAGCCAGATCCCCGACTCGGCTGCGAGGACGACCGGTTTTGGCTTTACGAGCTTCAAGGACGCCGCGATGGACAAGGCGATCGAGGAAGGGCGCAACCCGTCCAACGGCGATTGCTCGAACGCCGCTCGCAAGAGGCACTACGAGACGTTCAACAAGATCCTCAACGAGAACCAGCCGTACAACTTCGGTTA
>CAZTAI010000373.1:0-1562 GCA_964611555.1 uncultured Chloroflexota bacterium
TGCTCCGCGGATGCCTTCCAACCGAGCGTGAGCACGAGGCCCCATCCTAGGCGTGGATGACCGCACCGGGACCGCTCACCGTCTGGCCGGTCAGCGGCATTCCCGAGGTACAGCCGGGCGATGATCTCGCGGGTCTCATCGTCGCGAAGCTCGATGAGCCGCTTCGCGATCGCGATGTCGTCGTCGTCGCCCAGAAGATCGTCTCGAAGGCGGAGGACCGGGTCGTCGCGTTGTCGTCGGTCACTCCGAGCGAGCGCGCTATCGAGATGGGCAAGGAGGCCGACAAGGACCCGCGGATCATCGAGCTGGTTCTTCGCGAGTCGCGATCGATAGTCCGCTGGGAGCGCGGTGTCCTGATCACCGAGACCCATCACGGTTTCGTCTGCGCGAACGCCGGCGTCGATCGATCGAACGCCGGCGCTCCCGACGCGGTCGTTCTCCTGCCGGTCGATCCCGACGCCTCGGCCGGTCGCCTGCGCGACGCATTGAAGGAGCGCACGGGTAGCGAAGTCGCGGTGGTCGTCACCGACACATTTGGGCGCGCGTGGCGCGAGGGACACGTGAACGTTGCCATCGGCGTCGCCGGGATGCCGGCGCTGAAGCGCTACGCCGGCCAGTTCGATCCCGACGGCTACGAGCTCCGCGTCACGGAGATCGCCCTCGCCGACGAGATCGCCGCGGCCGCCGAGCTCGTGATGGGGAAGCTGGATCGCTGCCCCGTTGCCGTCGTGCGTGGTCTCGAGCTGCCGGAGTCGTCCGAAACGGCGCAGACCTACGTGCGGCCTATAGAGAAGGACATGTTCAGGTGAGCGGGCTCACGCCGAAGATGCGTGCCTTCCTGGAGGAGCCGCGGTTCGCCGTGCTCGGCACGACGCACCCGAGCGGCTCGCCCCACCTCACGGTCATGTGGTACCTGCTCGAGGGCGATGAGATCGTGATGAACACGCGTCGCGGCCGCGTCAAAGAGCGAAACCTGCGCCGCGACCCGCGGGCCTCATTCATGGTCACGGACGGGTACGACTTCGTGCGCATCGACGGCCCGGTCAGGATCCTCGAAGATCCGCGTACCGGCTACGAGGACATCCGCCGCCTCGCGATCCGCTACCACGGCGAGGAGGTGGGCGACCGCCAGGCGCGGGAGACGTTCAGCCAGCAGGAGCGCATCACGCTCCGCATGCCGATCGAGAAGGTCTACTCCGACGGCATCTGAGTATCCTGAGCGCCGCTACGGAGGGGACAAGATGAAGATCCGCGCCGCGCTCGTGCAGACCGCCTGGACCGGCGACAAGGACTCGATGATCCAGACCCACCTGCGCTACATCGCCGAGGCCGCCAAAGGCGGCGCGCAGGTCATGTGCCTGCAGGAGCTCTTTTATGGACCGTACTTCTGCCAGGTGCAGGACACGAAGTACTACGGCTATGCGGAGCGGATCCCCGACGGCCCGACCACCAAGCTGATGCAGGAGACGGCGAAGAAGCACGGCATCGTGCTGATCGTCCCGATGTATGAGGAGGACGGCCCGGGGATCTACTACAACACCGCGGCGGTCATCGACGCCGAC
>CAZTAI010000374.1:0-1550 GCA_964611555.1 uncultured Chloroflexota bacterium
GAAACCCGCGCCAGCAACATAGGGAGGCCAAGGTGATCGACCTGAACGGCAAGAGTGCCGTCGTCACCGGGGGCTCGCGCGGGATCGGGCGGGCGATCGTGCTTCGTCTCGCCGAGCAAGGTGCCGACGTCGCGTTCAGCTACAAGGGCAACGAGGCCGCGGCGAAGGCGACAGCGGGCGAGGTCGCGAAGCTCGGCCGCAAGGCCGTGCCGATCCAGGGGGACGCGACGGACCCGGCGGCCGCGGAGGCGCTCGTCAAAGCCGCGATCGACGCATTCGGCAAGGTCGACATCCTCGTGAACAACGCCGGGATCACCCGCGACGACCTGATCATGCGGATGACCCCGGAGATGTTCCGCGAGGTCCTCGAGACGAACCTGTTCGGGGCGTTCTACGCGACGAAGGCCGTCACCCGGCCGATGCTCAAGGCGAAGGGCGGCCGGATCATCAACATCACGTCGGTCTCGGGGCAGGCCGGGCAGATGGGCCAGGCGAACTACTCCGCGGCGAAGGCGGGGCTCATCGGACTGACGAAGGCCACGGCCCGCGAGCTCGCGTCGCGCGGGATCACCTGCAATGCCGTCGCCCCGGGCTTCGTTCTCACCGAGCTGACCCAGGACCTGCCCGACGCGCTCAAGGAGGAGATCACGAGCCGAACGCCGCTGGGCCGGTTCGGGACGACGGAGGAGGTCGCGTACGCGGTCGCGTTCCTCTGCTCCGACGAGGCCGCGTTCATCACCGGCCAGGTTCTCGCCGTCGACGGTGGCCTGGTGATGATGTAGGCGGCCGGGCCTCGGCGGGCCGACTGCCCACCCTGGCCCGCGCCTTGAAGCCAGGAGATCACCGCTCTGATTCGAGTATGCGTCCTGCTCACCTGCCAGCGATTGCCATGGGGAGTACAAGCACCAGGCCTTACCGCGCCCAGCGCTTCTCTGTCGGCTCCCAAATCCTGGCCTCAACAACCCGTGCAAGAAGCGGGTTCAGCAACATTGACGCCAGCTGAAAGCCCGCGTCCGGGTCCGGATTGATGCCAATCTCTCTCGCCATCCGCCCGTACGGAACACTCCAGTCGGGCGATGGGCGCGGCACCGTCGCTGGTACGTCGTGGCTCCCTCGGCTGGCAAACGTCTCCTCGATCGCCGTCAGAAGCCGGTGACCATCCAACGAGGCTGACGTCGCGATCAAGGCCAGATCGACGAGGTCCTTGACGCGGCTGCTGGCAGTTCCAGCTTGGCCATATGTCCGTGTATAGGCGTGAAGCTTTTCCGCTACGTGGATTTCGAGCATAAGCGCGGGCACCTCGACCGGGGCGATATCGGCGAAGGCCAGCAGGTCGGGCCCGCGGACCGTCTCGACCCCCACATCCTTGGGAGTGTCGAAGCCCACATCGAGAAGAAACTCCTCGAACAGGCGGCCGGCCAGCTCCGACCGAACGTGATACCGGACTGCAGCGCCTTCCTGCAGTTCGTCCAGCTCCGTAGACCGCTCAAGGGAGAAGACAAAGAAGTCGTCGAGATCGACTGCCTGGCTGGCGAGGACAGCCTCGGTTG
>CAZTAI010000375.1:0-1533 GCA_964611555.1 uncultured Chloroflexota bacterium
GTCGCCTGGCTCCAGCGCGACTGCCCATTGCGGGTCCTCCTTCGTGATCAGGCGAGCGAGCGCGTGACCCAAGCCGAGCTGGAGCGTGAGGGGCTGCGCCTGGCGGCGCCCGACGGCCGCCCCTTCCCGTCAAGGGCTCTGCCGGGCGGGCCGAACCTGCGGCTGCAGCAGCTTGTCTTCGTCGGCCATTTCGACGATCCGGCTGCGCGGCGCTGCGTCCCGGATCGGCTCGAGCGCTGCCAGAACACCTTCGTGGTGAGTACCTACGACGGCCTCCTGCGATAGCGCGCGTTGCCGGAGGGCGTCAGGCCTGGGGCTCGGGGAGATCCGGCGCCTCATCCGCCGGCTGATCGGCGAAGAGCATCGCTCCATGGATTCGGAGGAGCTGATCTCGCACCGCGTCGTGCGCCGCGTCGTGCGCCTCGTCGTGCGCCTCGTCGCTCGTCTTCGTGAGGGCCATCCCAACACGAGCGGTGAGGGTTGCGGTCAGCGCGTCTGAGCGTCCATACGCGCGCCAGTCCGTCGCGTCATGCCAGACCACAAGGCCATAGCCCTTCACCAGTACCGAGATCATCTGTCGACCTTCCCGCTCCGGGACCGGCGACCCTCGCCGATGGTACGCCCCGGGTACTGCGTCTTGCGCAGGATGCGCCGATGACGTTGGTGGGACAACTTCTCGCATCGTCACTGGAGCGCACGCAACTGCCCAATCTGCCTGGGACCTGGGTCATGGGAGCCGGGCCCGTGCACGGCGCCGGCTCAGCGCATCGTGGGGCGCGCCTGTGAGAAGGTCCAGCGGTTCCCTTCGGGGTCATCGGCGACATACACCGCCGAGCCGGGGTAGGAATGAATCTCCTCCACGATGGTCGCGCCGTTGTCCTTGGCGTGGTCGAAATGCGCCTGAAGGTCATTTACATAGACCCATGGCACATGTGTCCTCACGTCACCGGCCCGTGCGCCGTCGAGCCTGAAGACGTTGAGCACGGCGTTCCCGAGCCGAAATTCGATCCACGGGAGGCCGTACTCACCCTCGGGGAGCGGGTCCGGCTCGTCGGGGAGGTCGCCCACCGACTCGAAACCAAAGACCTGGGCCAGCCATCGGGCGGCCGCCGCAGGGCGGGCATAGAAGATGCCGAGAGACAGGCGAGCGATGTCGATCTGCTCGCGGGACACTCGGTCCCGTTTGGCACACCACGCTCCGAACCATTTCGGGACGACGCGGCTCCACGCGGTGCCACCTTGGTCCTTTCCGCCGGCAGGAATGACGTGCTCGACAGTCACCCGCGTCCCACCTTTGACTGGAACGAATCTCACTTCGGTCTGCACGTCGTCGAGGGAGCTCGCCCACCCCAGCCGCACGCCGGGCTCCCAGTGCGTGATGCGAGCGAGCTCCAGGGCCTCCCCCGCAGCGGGGTCGTCCAGGACCTCGATGATTCGACCGCCCTCGCCAGGCTCGCAGCGGACTTCAACGACACGCCCGCCGTCGCTCGAGAAGTTGATTGGTCCGCGCAGCCACCACAGGTCCATCTCCTC
>CAZTAI010000376.1:0-1529 GCA_964611555.1 uncultured Chloroflexota bacterium
CGCGACGGCCAAGCGCGTCGTACCACATGAGGTCGGTGATGAAGCCGACAGCGCCGCCGAGCAGCCCGAGCACCACGAACAGCGCCACTATCGCGACCGTGATGAAGACCCAGCGGCGCCACGGCATCCCTGTGGCCACGGGCGGGAAGGTGCGGCCACCGCCATTGCCGCCCGGACCACCCGGGCCGCCGCCGTTGGTGCGGCCCGTCCGGCGCCGTGCGTCGCCGATCGGCGTGACGTTGCGCTCGCGGGCAGCAGGCTCGCGTGGCGGGAGCGGTCGCCCCTCGCGCTGCGCGTCCGCCTCTTCCTGGCGGCGCTGCAGCTCCTCCAGGAGCCTATCTAACCAGCTGGACATCGGCTCCATCCTACCGGCACCTGGCCATGGTTGGGTTCTTGGGTCGCCGTGGGTGGCCGCCTGAGGGCTTGCGACATGCGCGAGCGCGGGGCGGCGGTAACCCGCGGCGTATTTCTTCCATTCCATACATCGCTAGGAGTTTGAGCTCATGAGACGAATTCTGATCCTCGCCCTGCTTCTCGGGTCGCTCGCCTTCCCGGCCACAGTGCTGGGTTTCCACCACGGCGGCCTATCGTCGACGTCATGCGCGGCCGACGCGGCGGGCAGTCCATCGAACAACAACGGAGAGGCCAAGGCGGGGCTGGCGCGGAGCCCGAATCAGCTCCCGCTTGCGCCGGTCGGGACGCCCGGTAATGGCCGCGGGCAGGGCGACGAGCACTGCGCCAACGCACAGGAGGACTGACCGACACTCACCGGTGACCGGCCGCCAGACCCTCGGCGGCCGGTCCTACTCCCATTCGATGGTGGCTGGGGGCTTGGAGCTGATGTCGTAGACGACGCGGTTGACCCCGGGGACCTCGTTGACGATTCGTGACGAGATCTTCGCGAGCACGTCGTAGGGCAGCCGCGCCCAGTCCGCGGTCATGCCGTCGTCGCTCGTCACGGCGCGCACCGCCACGACGTTCGCGTACGTGCGCCCGTCGCCCATGACGCCCACGGATCGAACCGGGGTGAGGATCGCGAAGCTCTGCCACAGGGACCGATACAGCCCCGCGGCCTTGATCTCGTCGATCACGATCCAGTCGGCCTCGCGCAGGGTCTCGAGCCGCTCGTCCGTCACCTCGCCGATGATCCGGATGGCGAGCCCCGGGCCAGGGAACGGCTGTCGCTGGACCATCGCCTCCGGCAGACCGAGCTCGAGGCCGACTCGACGCACCTCGTCCTTGAACAGGTAGCGCAGCGGCTCGATGAGCTTGAAGCGCAGGTCGGAGGGCAGCCCACCGACGTTGTGGTGGGTCTTGATCTTCTGGGACGTCTTCGTCTCGGAGGTCTTCGACTCGATCACGTCGGGATACAGCGTCCCCTGCGTGAGGAAGTCGATTCGCCCGATCTTCGCCGCCTCCTCCTCGAAGACCCGGATGAACTCGTCGCCGATGATGCGGCGCTTCTCCTCCGGATCCTCGACGCCGGCCAGGCGCCGGATGAACCGATCCCGAGCATCGACCATCACGAG
>CAZTAI010000377.1:0-1525 GCA_964611555.1 uncultured Chloroflexota bacterium
TAGGTGTGATTCCCATGGACGTTGTTGCCTCTCCCGACCGCCGGTCGTCCTTCGCGTTTCATCATCACCAGACTGGTACGGAGCGAATCTGGCCCGCTGGACCGAATCCGACCTCGCGCTGAGCGTGGACCCGTCGCCTTGATCCGCACCAGCGGCTCGAACGCGTCCGTACCAGTCTCTCCACGAGGATTTGCCAGGGCCGCGGCGGCGGCGGACCATGGCATGGTCGTCGACGATCAGGACGCGAATGCGGGGCACCGCCATCGCTACGATCCGTCCGGACTGCGCAGCGGCAGCGACGGTTGGGCCGCGCCCGAGCCTGGCATCTCGCCTTCGACCGCCGGTGCCGTCACGATGCGTTCGCCGGGCGGCGCGGCGCGCTGGAGGATCAGGGCGGCCGCCAGGATCGCCAGCCCGCCGAGGACCTGGATCGGGGCCAATCCCTCGCCCAGTAGCCAGGCCGCCAGCACCACGCCGACGACCGGCTCGAAGAGCATCAGGATGCCCGCGCCGGTGCCGCCCACGAGCCGGATCCCGGTCAGGAACAGCATGGACGGGATCGCGGCCGCAAACAGCCCGGTGAAGGAGAGCAGGGGCACGACCGATGGCCATTCGAGCGGATAGGCAAGCGTTGTCGTTGCCCCGGTCGCGAGGGCCAGGGCAATGCTGCACATGACGGTGACCGCGAGGACGACGCCCATCGCCTGGTCGGCCGGCACGACCCGGTAGCCGCTGCGACTGAGGATCACGAAGACGGCCTGGCTGAACGCCGCCCCGAGGGCGAGCCCGACGCCGATGACATCGAACCGAATGCCCCCGGCCGGATCCAGCTGCGAGGCGACGACAGCGACCATGCCCAGGACGGCCAGGACCAGGGCAACGACCCGGGGGCGATCCAGCGGCTCTCGCCCGAGCAGGACGTTGCCAGTCGCGACCAGAACCGGGTACGTGTAGAAGCCGAGCAGGGCGAGCGCCACGGTGATCCGGTCGAAGGCGATGAACATGCACAGGTTGAGGGTGAAGCCCATGACGGCCGCGATTCCCAGGCTCAGCCGCGCGCGACCGTCCAGGTCCGCCAGCCGCGTCAGCCGCTCGCCGCGCCGGGCGATCCGCCAGGCCACGAAGGCAGCCGTGGCGAGGAAGCCGATACCGCCGCGCCAGGCGACGAAGGCAAGCGGCTCCATTCCCGCGGCATAGGCGAAACGGGACAACGGCCCAAGCATTCCGAACAGCGAGGCCGCAAGGAGGACGATGGCAACGCCCGCAATCGGCGAGCGAGTCGGGGCAGGCATCACGATCCATGGTAGGGCGCGAGCCGTTGCCGCACCCCGTTGCCGCTCGGCCGGCGCACGCGTTTGCGCACGCCCGTACGGCGCCTCGCGACGCCAGGTCACGCAGATCCCGATTGCATCAAAGGCAACTACTGTCGCCGGGTACGCCCTCGACACATGGGTTCGCGTCGATTGCTTGCGAATGACGCAAGCAGCGAGCAGCCCACCAGGAGTCCGCCCTGCGACGGGCTCGC
>CAZTAI010000378.1:0-1516 GCA_964611555.1 uncultured Chloroflexota bacterium
GGCTCCTCGCGCCGCTCGC
Organism: uncultured Chloroflexota bacterium; assembly: GCA_964611555.1. Lineage (GTDB taxonomy): Bacteria > Chloroflexota > Limnocylindria > P2-11E > P2-11E > GWC2-70-10. Next base: position 20 of record CAZTAI010000378.1, read on the forward strand.
GCTCGCGCGCGCGGGCGGCGTCAGCGAGCTCGAGCTCTTCCTCGATCACTTCCGGTCCGCGCTCGCGGACGGCAAGCGCACGGGCGTCGAGCGGATCGCGAAGGGCGACGACGCGGAGTACGGGCTCATCGCGACGCCGTCGGACCAGTCACCGCTCGAGGATCGCGTCGAGTGGGGCGTCTGGACGCTCCTCTCGGCGGCGCGCGATGTCGACACGCGGACCGTGCTGCGGCGCGCGTACGGTCTCTTCCGCGGTCTCGAAACGCCGGATCGCGAGCTGGTCCAGCGGTGCCTCGCCTCGTACGGCGCGCAGGGCGATGACGGCCGCTGGCGCCTCCGTGAGGAGGACGGTCTCGTGCTGCGGCAGGCCGAGCAGACCGCGCTCGCGGCATCGCTCGCCGACGCCGGCCACCGTCTCGGCTTCAAGGTGCGTTTCGGGCGCGAGCTCCGCCGGCGCCCGCTGTCAGGCCCGCTCGCGTCGCGCGGCAGCATTCTCGCGGATCTGCTGAACGATGCCGACCGTCTCGCGCCGGTCCTACGCTCTGTGCGCGGCGGCTCGGACGCGCTCGATCTCGTCGACGTCGTGTGGCACGACCGCGCGCGCATGACCTTCATCTGGCAGCTCGACTGGACCGCCCGCGCGCACCGCAGCATCGTGTCGCTGGGCGAGGCGATCCCCGACGACGACCGGATCTTCCGCTTCTACGCCGTGGCGGACGCCCGGCAGGGGCTCCTCTCGTGGAAGCTCGGCCGCCTGCCACTCGTCGCGGAGGCGGTGCGAAAGCGCGGCTGGCGGCTGGTGAAGTGGGAGCCGCTCCGGCGGTTCGCCAATGACCCAGGCTCGGATCTGGCCGCCCTGGAACCGGTTCTGGGTCTGGATCCCGGGGTGGAACAAGCCGGGCGGCAATTGGTGTTCCAATGGTGAACGCGACAGCCATGTCGATGCCAAAGGAGAGTTGAAGTTGGGGAAGCCGACCCAGATCAGTGACGCGAATTTCGAACAAGAGGTCCTGAAGTCCGATAAGCCCGTGCTCGTCGACTTCTGGGCGACCTGGTGCGGCCCCTGCCGGATGGTCGGTCCCGTCCTCGAGGAGCTCGCCGGCGAGAACGACACGTTCAAGGTCGTGAAGCTCGACATCGACGCGAACCCCATCACGCCCGGCCGGTTCAGCGTCCGCGCGATCCCGACGATGATCCTGTTCAAGGACGGGCGCGAAGCCCAGCGCGTCGTCGGCTACCAGCCGAAGGCGAAGCTCCTCGAGCAGCTTCAGCCGCATCTCAGCGCATCGGCACCAGCGACAGCACCGCGGCAGGCCTGACCCGCCTGACCCGGTAGGCGTGAAGGCGCGCCCGGAGCTCTCTCGTCTCGGTACAGTTCAAGGCGTGGGCGCTGCTCCCACATTGAGAGTGCGGGGGCTCCGGTGAGTCCCTCGGTCTTCAAACAGGTTGACGGTTCGCTAGCACCATCTGGCGTAGCCCGTCCAAGAAGCGCCTGCC
>CAZTAI010000379.1:0-1509 GCA_964611555.1 uncultured Chloroflexota bacterium
ATGTCGCTGCGCCTCGCGCTGGCCATTCTCGCTCTGGTGGTGGCGATGGTCGCGGTGATTGCCTCAGGGGCGTTGCGCCTCGAGCGGGTCCCGACACCACTGAATTTGAACGGAACCTACGCCGGTCGAGGCGTCGGGATCACATTTCCGGAGGAATGGCTCCGTTTGACGGCCGATGATCCGCTCAACCAGAGCGGATCCTACGTCGCCCTGATCGTCGCGAGTGCGGACGTGCCCGGCTGCTCGGAATCAGAGCTCCCGATCTCGACCTTCGGCGTTCCGTACCCTTCGATCGCGACATCGGACGCTCCGCCTGTGGCTCAGTCCGCCGGACAGGTCGAGGAGCGCACCCTCGCATGCGTCGTTGGCAAGCCGATGGCACCGGGTGAGATTCGGCTCGTCCTCAGCGAGGGGATTCCCCAACTCGTCGGCATCGGTCCAATCGAGTCGTTCGACCCACAGGACTGGGGCGGCATGGTCCCGGGCGAGAGCTATACGGGTGGCTTTTTCGTCCCTGACGAGGCAGAGGGCTGGACGCACGTAATCGACGGGATGCCCGCGAAGCTGGTCGTGACGGCAGGCCCGACAGCGATCGGCGCAGAGGAGACGAGGACGTGGGCGGTCGTCCAGCCTGGACGGCTGGACGCACCGTGGTTCATCCGCGCGACGATGCGCGGCCCGGACCTCGAGGCGCTGCGCGACCAGGCGGACACGGTCGCGCAATCCCTTCGGTTCGACTCCAAACCGCCGGCCCTCGACGAGGCGCGTCGCGACGCCGCCCTCGCCCGAGCCATCGATGGGATTGATCGGGAGTACCGCCAGTACCGCGATTCGATGCTGTTCGGCTGCTTTCCCCGGACGCCAGGTGAGCGAACCGTACAGCTCGAGGACGGGCCGGGAGGCCGGCTGCCGAACCCGGTCGCCGTCACTTGTCGAACCACGGTGGAGCGCACACCTGTCCTGCTCTGGCGCGCGATCCTTGTTACCGCCTGGCCGGCCGGAAACGGCTACCCCGCGGGCGAGTGGGGCTACGAGGTCTACTTCGGGGCGGAAGGACCGGCCACAGCGCAGGGGCAGCTCTTCAGCGGGGAGGTTGCGTTCCCGGGAACCAGGGAGCTGCCGCCACCACTTACCGAACCGCTGGTCATCCCGATCGGGTCGATCGTCATGCTGCTGCCGCCTGGCATCGATCAGGGGAGTCCTGCCTACCAGTCGATTTATCAGCGCCCCAATGCGGTGATCGGGGAGAACATCGTCAGCGACGGTCAGGCAGGACGCCGGTTCCTCGTCGTGGATGGCCCCGTGGCGCACGAGGGAACAGACTGGTATTTCGTCGAGTTTTCGCAAGGATCGTTTCTGCCGTCGGGCCTTGGCTGGCTGCCTGCGACCGACGCCGGCCGGCCGCTGCTCCGGGTCGTCGAGCCCTCGTGTCCGGCCGGCGAGGTAACAGTGGAGGACCTGCTCGCCTTGATCCCCGGGGAGCGGCTGCACTGCTTCGGGAACAGCGAG
>CAZTAI010000380.1:0-1506 GCA_964611555.1 uncultured Chloroflexota bacterium
AGTGGTGGATGTAGCGCTTCTCGGTCTCCGGGCTGATCGTGTCGATCCGCTGGACATCCGAGGAGGCCCCGAGCGTGGCAACCGTGAGGGCCTGGGTTTCACCGCGGGTGAAGAGGCCGGAGCCGTGCGCTCGCGGGATCAGCCCCACCTCGACGGTGATCGGCCGGATGTCGGTCAGGCCGCGGCCGTCGATGCGGATCCCCTCGTCGAGGACCATCCGACGGACGGTCTTCTTTTGCAGCAGGCTGAAGAGGCCCTTGCTGACGCGCGCCTCGCGTCGGGCGGCCTCGAGCAGCTTGTCCGTGTCCCCGCCGCCGCGACTGGCTCGGACGGCAGCGGCGATCGAATCGCGTAGGGTCGTGATCCGCCCGGGCAGGTCGTTAGCGAACCAGAGCAGCAGGTTGGCGGTCGCTTCGGCGTCCGGGAGCGCCCGGTGGCCCAGGGCCAGCTCGATGCCGAAGAAGCGCGCCAGATCGCCAAGCTTGTACGACTCGGCCCCGGGATATCCATCGCGGGCAATGACGAGGGTGTCGAGGTAGGAACCGGGCTGGAACCGGAACCCGTCGCCCTTGGCCTCCTCGATGAAGCCCAGGTCGAAGCCGACGTTGTGGCCGACGACCAGGGCGTCGCCGACGAAGGCCAGCAGCTTGTCGGCTGCCTCCTTGGGGCTGGGCGCACCCTTCAGGTCCTTGTCGGTGATGCCGTGCATCTGGTTGCCGACGATCGGCCGGCCGGGATTCACGTAGGTCGACCAGCGGTCGACGATCTCGGTGCCCTTGATCTTGACCGCGGCGACCTCGACGAGGTCTGACATCTTCGGGTCCGTGCCGGTCGTCTCGACATCGATCACGACGAGCTCGCGCCTGGCGTCGGTCGCCAAGGCGAACTCCAGGACCGAGTTGGTCGACGGCTCGAGATACGGCAGCCGCTTGGGCTTGCCGACGGCCTCGCGGAGCTTCTCCTGGAGGTCGATGATCGGCTGCAGCGAGCGGTGGCCGAACAGGATGGCCTCGGCCATGACGTCTTCCGGCAGGAGCTTGGCGCCGGCCTCGACCATCATGATCGCGTCACGGGTGCCTGCGACGATGAGGTCAAGCTCCGACTCGGCTAGCTGGGTGTGGGTGGGGTTGATGACGAACTCGCCGTCGATCCGACCGACGCGCACCGAAGCGATCGGTCCGTTGAACGGGATCTCGCTGATCGACAGGGCCGCCGAGGCGGCGATCGTGCCAACAACGTCCGGGTTGTTCTCCTGGTCGGTCGAGAGGACCGTGATCACGAGCTGGACGTCGTCCTTGTAGCCCTCGGGAAAGAGCGGCCGGATGGGCCGGTCCGTCTGGCGGGCGGCGAGGATCGCGTTCTCCGACGGGCGCGACTCGCGCTTGATGAAGCCGCCCGGGATCTTGCCCGCAGCGTACATCCGCTCCTCGAAGTCGACGGTGAGCGGGAAAAAGTCGAGGCCCGGACGGGGCTCCGAGCGGTTGGCGGTGCCGAGCACCATGGTGT
>CAZTAI010000381.1:0-1504 GCA_964611555.1 uncultured Chloroflexota bacterium
GCGAGCGCAGAGTCGCTCGAGCGGGTCACGGCGATCGTGCGGGGCATCAAGGGGGACCGCATCGTTGTCGTCTCGGCAACGGCCGGCACCACGGACAAGCTGCTCGAAGCTACCGAGGCCGCGGCCCGTGGTGACGGTGACCGCGCACAGCGGCTCGTCGACGAGCTCGCGAAGGCCCACGAGGCACTCTTGCGCTCGGTCGCGCCGACCCAGGCCGACGAGCCCTCGGCCGACCTGGCAGAGCTCGCTGCGCGCACCGCGGCGCTCCTGCGTAGCGTCGCGATCCTCCGCGAGTGCACGGCGCGCACGCGCGACGCGGTCCTGGCTTACGGAGAGCTCGCGTCCGCACCGATCGTCGCTGCCGCGCTCCGCCGGTCCGGCCTCGACTCGCGACCCGCGGCAGCAACGGCGTTCATCGTGACCGACGACGCCTTCGGCAACGCGTCGCCGCTCTTCACCGAGACGTATGCCTCGGCCCGGGAGTGGCTGCAGCCGCTGGTGAAGGCCGGGACCGTGCCGGTGGTCACGGGGTTCATCGGCGCGACGGCGGACGGCGTCACAACGACGCTCGGGCGTGGCGCGTCCGACTACACGGCGGCGATCCTCGCCGCTGCCCTGGGTGCCAACGACCTACGCATCTACACCGACGTGAGCGGCGTCATGAGCGCCGACCCGCGCATGGTCGAGGGCTCGCGACCGCTCGAGCGGCTCTCATACGCGGAGGCCGCGGAGCTCTCGTACTTCGGCGCGAAGGTGCTGCACCCGCGCGCGGTGCTGCCGGCGATCGAGGCCGGCATCCCGGTGCGGATCCTCAACACCTTCGAGCCCGAGCACGGCGGCACCACCATCACGGCGCAGGGCGTCCCGGACGGGAGCGTCGTGAAAGCCACGACCTCGCTCGGCGGGCTGAGCCTCGTGACGGTGCAGGGCGCCGGCATGAGCGGCGTGCCGGGCTTCGCCGCGAAGGTGTTCGACACGACCGCGGCAGAGGGTGTCTCCGTCCTCATGATCAGCCAAGCCTCGAGCGAGAACTCCATCTGCCTCGTCGTCCCGGCCGAGACGGCCGATCGCCTCAAGGCCGCTCTCGAGCGCATGCTGGCGAAGGAGCTCGCGCACCACGACGTGGAGCGCGTGAGCGTGGAGCGGCCCATCGCGGTGGTCGCGGCGGTGGGGGAGGGGATGCGCGGAACTCCCGGCGTGGCCGCGCGGATCTTCGGCGCGCTGGGCAAGGCCAAGGTGAACGTGATCGCCATCGCGCAGGGCTCGAGCGAGCTGAACGTGTCGCTCTGTGTGGCCGAGCGCGACCAGGCAAAGGCAGTCCGCGCGATCCACGAGGAGTTCGAGCGGGAGCGCTCGTGAGCCGCGGCGGTCCCGACGAGCAGAAGACGGCGGACGACAGCCCGGTCGGCCTGTATCTCGCGATCGGCACCGAGGGCGAGCCCGAGCTGATCCACTCGGTCATCCCCGCGGGCGCCACCGTCCTGGATCTCGGCTGCGGCGTCGG